>QKCF01000083.1 GCA_003246935.1 Sunxiuqinia sp.
ATAGGTATGGTTGATCGTTACATTCGACGTTGTTGCTGTTGTTCCGTCACCAAAATCCCAGGTATATGAAAGTCCGTCGCCATCAGCATCAGCGGATCCGGCAGCACTGAATGTTACCCCACTGTCTTCATTCCCGGAATAGGGGCCATTAATAACAGCAGTCGGTGGAGTATTTGTTGTACTGCCTCCAGCGATAGCAATCGGATCAGGAATTTTATCCCTGTCTCCGCTTACATAACCGTCAATTGCAATATCTCCAAGTAGTAATAATCCACCAACATGTGGGGCAGCCATTGAGGTTCCACTCCAAGATTCAATGCTTCCATCTGCAACGTACGATCTGATTGATACTCCGGGTGCACAATACTCTATTGGAGGATTTCCGTAATTGGAGAAATATGCAAACCGGTCATTTATATCCATAGCTGAAATGGTATAAATATTCGGACCTTCAGCACTTGCCGGTGATTTTATAGATGCTTTTGTCCGTTCATTTCCGGCAGCAATTGAAAATCTTATTCCCATTTCTGATGCATTGATTACTGCTGCGTTTACTGAGCTGTTAAAACTTCCTCCAAGACTCATGTTGGCTACATCACCACTTGAGCCTTTTGCTGCAACATAGTCTACTCCTGCTATTATCCATGACCAATAACCACTTCCATTACTGTCAAGTACTTTTACAGGAACAACTTTGGCGCCCGCTGCAACTCCGATTATACCATCTCCATTTGCTTTGGCTGCTAAAATACCTGATACATGTGATCCATGTCCATGGTCGTCGTCCGCAGATAAGTTACCGACAACGAAACTTTTATCGAATTCAGTATCTACGTTTAAATCGGTATTTTGAAAATCAATACCTGTATCAATAATCCATGCTACGTGTGAGCCTTGATATTCAACTCCGCCATGAACACGTATTATCCCATAGGGTAGTTCGTCTCCTGAAGGAGCGACTTCTTCAATCCCTGGATCTTTTTCTACCGAATAGTCCAGCGTTACAATTTGGTCTTCTTCCACATACTTAACCGACGGATCACTCTCCAATTTTTTCAACTGGCCGGGAGGAATTTTAACAGAAAAGCCTTGGATCGCGGTTCCATATACAAATCCTAATTCTCCGTCGAGCACGCCTGCTCGTTTGAGGATTTTCTCGGAAACAGCTTTTACTTTTTCCTGTTTCTTTTCGTAGCCTTTTAGGTTGGGGAGTTCGGTGTTTAGTTCGGCGTCGTTGAGAACGACAATGTAGCTTACTTTGTCAACTGAAGCTGATTTTAAGTCAGCCGTTTCAGTTTCCATGCCTTCGTCAATGACGGTGGTATCGCACGAATGAATGATAACCACAGCAAAGAGAAGTGCCAAAATCTTTGGGAGTAGAGTTCTCATATCGTGAAATTTATTCGATTATAGCCGGGTGTTGTTCGTTTAAAATGATACCGATTTATCCCGTGTTTTGTTTCTTTTTAAAGCCTCTTTTATCCCTCCTGCAGTACCCAAACTTTCTCATTCACCTCGAGCTGTTCTTCGGTGTGAAACGGGCGAAGGTTTTCATCCTCTGCTTCGATCAGCAAGGGTAAGGCTGTTTGAAAGTCACACCAAGCTTTTCCGCTGTTGGCTTCGGTAATGGTTAACGGTTTCAGGGAAGTTTTTCCCTGTTGCACTTTCCCGAACCATTGTTCCATATTGAAGGCAGGAGCAAATAAGTGAGCTGCATTCGATTTTTTGACCAGCTCGGAGCCCACGGCCGACTCGCCGTGAGCGATAGCCACATAGGTATGCGGAATCAGAAAGGAGTCGTGGGCTAGTTGTGCAGCCAATAGGTTCACCTGGCTGTTGGTCGTCAGCCCGATGAGGGTGGCTACATTTTCCGGTTTGGCTTCCTCCAGAACTTCTTCGTTGAGGGCGTTGCCCTGCAGGCAGTTTAGGCCGAGAGCGCTGGCCTGCGCTACCCGTTCAGGATTGTTGTCGACCAGCGTAACTGGGAGTTTGGGGCTCATCTTGTGCGCCAGCAATAAGCTCAGCGGATTTACCCCAACCAGGATCGCCCCTTTACGCTTATCCAGATACACCAGCTCACCCCGACGGCGCAACCATTTCGAGGTCCAGTTGAGCAATACCGGGACGGTGAGGGTGGTGAAGATGGCCATAAATACCAAAATGGAGAAGATCGTTTTATCGATGATGCCCATTTCGAGGCCGATTTCTGCAATAATAATTTCAACAGCACCGCGACCATTCATGCCCGTGCCGATGGTAATTCCTTCGCGCCATCCGTTGCGCGAGGGCAGGTAGAAGAGGGCTGTTCCCACTATTTTCCCAATGATCGCCAGGAAGGTTATCAGTACAAGCAAGCCGAGGTCGGTTTGAAACACGGTGACATCAACGAAAAATCCGGCCGACACGAAAAAGATCGGTGCCATAAAGCCAATCGAAACGTCGAAGAATGCTTTATTGAGTTCTTTGGATATTTTGCGTGGGAAGAGGTTATCCTTGATAAAGAGTCCGGCCATGAAAGCACCGAGGATGCTGTGCATACCTGCCAGCTCGGCCAGTTCGCAATAGCCAAAGGTGACGATCAGGATCATGGTGAAATAGGCCGTGCTGTTTTTAATGCCTGCCCGGCTGATGTATTGTCCCAGTCGTGGCAGCACAAACAAACCAATGGAAATGGTAATTCCGAAAAACAGGATGATCTTAGCAGCTATCAGTAGCAGCGCGCCGGTGTTGACAGTGCTCGACTCAGCAAAGTTGGTAATCCCCGAGAAGATGACCAGCGCCAGTGTATCGGAGATTAGTGCCCCGGCCATTAGTACCAAGGCGATGCGGGTGTTCAGCAGTTTCAGGTCGATCAGGATCCGGCTCTTGGTAGCCAATGAGGTTACGCCAATGGCAATGGCCACAAATAGTCCGGCCATAGGTGTGCCACCTAGCCAGACGATGGCAAAATAGCCCAGCGCAAAAGGGACAAAGAATCCCCCAAATGCAGCGAGCAGGGCAGGCCACGAAGCTTTTCGCAAGTCATGAAAATCGATTTCCATCCCGATATATACCATGAGCAGGATGATGCCGATCTCGGCCAATACGTGAATTGACTCAGTGAGCTCGAGCACACCCAATAAGCCCGGCCCTAAGAGGATTCCGATTAGTAACTCACCCAGGATTGCCGGGTATCCGATTTTACGTATGGCTATTCCACCTAGGTAGGCTGCCAGTAACACGGCCGAAATGTTTAGGATATTCAAATGAAATGCTTCCATTGGCTAGCTGTTTCGTTAGATGACTCTTTCTGTAATTTAAGAAAAAAGAAGGAATAAAAGAGTACTGCGTCTTTTGTTTAAGAACTCATTAACAAGAAATTCCTTGGAAGCATCAGGCTAAATTCATTCATCCTTTTATCGCGTAATTTCTTCTTGAGGCAGGTTCTAACATCCTTTAACACTACTTGGCACGTGTTAACACAAAGCCGGGCTATCTTTGTATCATACAAGAGAGAGTAAAATTATTCAGTAGATTTTTTTTCATAGAGATAGGTTTTGGTTAGTTTGAGAAAAGGATGGCAGGGGTCATCCTTTCTTTGTTTATGGGAGGCATCCAAAAACCTATCAGGATAAAATGATTCTGATCCGCATGTGAAAACTGCGAGCGCTCTTCAGTGATATTGCTAAAGGGAATTTGCCGAATCACAAGGTATCCGTTTATGAAGAATTATGAATAAGCACCTGGCCTAAGTCGTCATATATTCGGCAAAAATCTTGTCAAAATCGTCCTCCGAAATGTACCAACGTTTACCAATCTTTTGCGCGGGTATTTTGCCCGATTTAATGTGCTTGCGTACAGTTTTGTTTGTCAGGCTTAATTTGTTGGCGACCTCATCAACGGTCATTAATGGTGTATCTGTGTTTTCCATCTTGTTTATATTTTATTGAATCGTTCTTTATAAGTTGTGTTCCGTATTTCACTGGATATGACTGATGTGTGCTTGATTAACCTATCCAGAGAAGTCTGTACTATTCAAATACGTAAAAAACTGTGTTTTTGATATTCGTAAATGGTTAAGTTAATGAGTAGGTCCTCGTGCCGGACCACTGTCATTAAGTTAAGGCCTGCTATAATATTTTGTATTGATAATAATACCTCCTCCTTCTATAAACTTTTCGCTCAAAGGTTCTTGCATCTCTTATTGGAATCAAATTCAGCCAAATTGAGTTAATGAGTTTTTCTATCAGGTTAATTGCACCAATATTTTTGAAACAATGACACTAGATTATCTCTCATCTTTGATATTGCAATAGTCACGCTCACTTTGTAGTGATGCTTCACTTTTTTTATCTCCTTTTGTGGCAGATACGAAAAGATTGCAGCCAAATTAGATAACAATATCATTGCATGAAACTCTTGCATGATTGACTGTACAGAATAACCAGAGAAATCCTCCAATCTTATTTGATGTTTATCAACTTTGTATGATTCTTCGACTCCCCACCTTAAGTTATATAGTTTCATAAAACAGTTGTGCGGATATATTTGCTCATCCATTAACGAAGTGATTAGTACTTCGTATTCTCCTGTTTTTAATTTTATCTTTATCAATCTTAGTTTTATTGGAGATGTATCTAATCCTTTGGAATAGAACTTCTTCTTTAAGTGTTTAGGGATTTCCAAGGTAACAACTGTATCCTTATTATTTGAGTTAACCAAATCTTTAGCAGCAGTCCAGTTTCCAACAGCTATCCTACTGCAAAAATTAATCCCTGTATCAAGAAAAGTCCGAAGCAAGATTAATGATGGATACCCTCTATCCAATATTACCAAATCGTCTTTTGACAGCTTTTCCAGGTGTTGAATAGCCAAGGTTCCTTCTGCTTCTTTCCTTGTTGTTAAAACAGCATCAATAGCAATGCGATTAAGCACGTCATAACACTTTGAGAACCTTGAAAGAACAATGCTTTTATCACTTCTCCTGTGAGAATAATCTCCAAATCTGGCTATTGTTTCAGAATTGGAAGGCAGAAGAACTTCAGAGCCATCTATGGCAATTAAGCGATGGTTTTTCCATTTATGGTATCTGTAATTTTCATAGAAATGTTTTACTGATCAGCTATTAAGCTCTCTAAATGCCTCTGGGTTAATTTTCTTTCTTGCCTGGGAGAATGCACTTTTGGAAACGAACTGTTCTGTGATCTGCGAATCGTTGTATTGCCTAAAGAATCTATCGAGTTCGCGCTGTAAACTACTTTGAATAGAACTTAAAATAAACAAACTCAAGGATTTGAATGTAAAGCTCCGTTTTCTTGTAAAAGCACTTTCTATTGTTTTGTGCTTTAAAATAAATTCTTCACTCGATAATTTTTTATCTATAAAACGGATCAATTTGGCATGATTTTTCCGAAATCTGCTCTCTGTTGTTCGGAAAAATGGTACACATAATTGCTTGATTCTTAAATTTTCAACTAAAATAAAGGTAATAAAAATAAACGTAAAACCCAATTTATCAGGCACTTAAATCTTAACTTAATGACATTGTCAAGCCGGACGGGCTTTTACTTTCTTGCCTTTCCTGATTTTACCCCTAAATCCTCCCGAATTCGTTTCGGGAGGATTTAGGGGTAAAAAAGATGTACCCGGAAAAGTAAGAAGTATTGTCCCAATAAACGTCCGGCGTGAGGACAGGAAGCTACCGCGCGGTTTGTTTCGCGTGGTTTGGAAGAAGCTTATCGGACCTGCTCGTTAGGATTTGCAATACTGTCGTTGTCAGCAGCGGATTTCCAATCCGCATAACGAGAAAACAGAGAGGGGTTATAAATCCCCGGCTTGCTTGAAGCGCGGAAATGACTGTGTATTCCAAGCTTTTAACATATTCATTCCTTTTCTCGTAGAAAAGCTAATACGAACATAAATAATCAGTCTGTAGTGAAAAATACCTTCTTGCTAATTGTTTTGTCGGTTTGTATCGTTGCTTGCACATCAACCACCCGGTTGACGAATAAAGCAATCAGTTATGCCCTTGTTACGCAAAAAGAGAACGTTGCCCAGGCACTACTGGGACCACCCGCAAGAACGGTACCTTTACCTGATGGCGGAAAAGTTTTGGTCTATGAATATTATAGTTATGAGTTTGTTGGTCGTCGGGATCCCCGGTCCAAAAGTTACCGGGTGGATGAATTTGGCGACAGTCATGGATTTGAAATTGATGATGTCTTTAACACCCTTGCATATGATTCGCGGGATGCCACTTATGACAGAAATAGCAACTATCTGGAAGTATATCTGGATTCAGATGGATACTGTGTTGATTTCAGCCATAACCTAAACAAAGAGCAATTGCAGCTACTCTATGATCAGTTTAAACGCTATGCACCTGAGAAACCCTAATCCAGTTGAATGTATTTCTCCCTAGGGGATGGATTTCGACCTATCTTTTCAATTAAAGGTTTTCCTTATTCGCTCTTATTGCCGAATTTGTAAGCTAAAGATATGCCAATAACCCTGTTTCTGATGGTATATCCGTTGTCCTGATAAACCGAAATGTTGGCTAAACCTAAACTATAGGCAACGCTTAATTCAAATGCATTAATGCCCACTCCTGCACCAGCCGTTAAGCCGTAATCGAAACGATGAAGATCATCCTCTTCTTCATCCGAACCAAATTTAATGTCCTGTTCGTCTTTTTCTATCACACCATCTTCATTATACTCGTAGTTGGTTGTACCACTTAACCCAATTGCGAGGTAAGGGCCGAAAGTGCCAAAGATCTTTACACTTCCTGCGTCGAATGTTGCTTTTCCCGTCAACGGAATATCCAGGTAATAAATGGTTGATTTGGATTTGAACCCATAGTAATAGTCTGATGATATTTCTTCGTCTTCCCATTTAAATCCTTTTGTTGAAAGTAATATGCCGGATTCAAAGGAGAACACTTCATTGATAGGAAACTCTACTGTAGGCCCCACATGGAATCCTGGTTTATAAGTAATGTCATTTAAAGTCTCCTGGTCATCCTTCACTAACATCTTTGCCAGGTTTAACCCACCTTTTACACCAAATCGCTGGGCAAAAGATTCACTTATTGTGCCAAGCACAAATGTTGCTACAATTAATACTGTAATTTTTTTCATAGATCTAAGTTTAAACTGTAAAGCAGGAAAGGTTGGCTACACGAATAAAGCCTACCCGTAAATTAAGGGGCCAGTTCCTGTTCCATTAATTTTTCATTTGTTGTTTAACTGCATATCATTGCGCGGATTTCATCATCAAAAAGAAGTGGCCGCGTCAACCGGGGATTAGAGGCTGAGCGAATAAGAGCTGGTTTGCATTTTCGCCCTCGGGTCAATATATCGAACTTATTTATTCTTAACTTCAATTTACGCAGACATTTTTCATAAGGTTAGCAAAATATTGATTTTGGAGTTAAATATCCTAAAATAACAAACTGCCAGAGCAATTTATCGTAACTTATTGGTAAAAACAGACCGATGGAAGAATCAATGCCTTCAATTTCAACCTTCGGAAAAAGGAATCCTTGAATTTTTGATGGAGTAAGTGTAGTGACTATTTGTAGTTCAATGATTTTATAATCGAGGCGGATAGGCGAGTTATGATGCATCTGAATTATAGGTCAAGGTTGCACTTCATTAAAATAAAAAGAACCAATTACGATGGAACCGGATAACCAATTAATCGATAAGCTTTTGAGAGAACCTCTCAAATTTGACGATAATGATGTGGAGGCTTTCATTTCCTGTTATCAAAATGAGGATGGGAAATTAGCAACGGATTTGGCTTTCACAGAATTAAGGGCTTGTTTGAGGAGAGTGTATGACTTAAATGAAAACAGACTGCTTGAAGCTTCGAGTGCCAACGAAGGGATGATGGGGTTTTTCAATAAAATTAGCACAAACCATAGAAGACGAAGGTATTTTAAACGGATACGAAATCGAAAGGCAAATAAGAACTATATCATAATCTATTCTGAAGGAGATTCCTGGTTACAGTTTCCTGTTTTTGTTCGTGATATAACAGATTGGCTTTTGAAGAAGAAGGAATACCTGATTTATTCAGATGCCTATGCCGGAGATTGGATGGCAAACATAATTTATGAAGGTCAGTATATTGAAGGATTATCGACACATGATCCCGATGTATTTCTGTTAAGTGGAGGAGGGAATGATTTTCTTGGTGTGCATCGATTAGCAACAATGGTAAACACCAGGAAATGCCAAACTAAAAAATACACGAAGCCCGAAGATTTAGCGGCTTTTAACTTAACATCTGACCTGCAAGAAAAGATTCTTTCTTCCCAGGAATTTATTACGAAGGAATTCTATTCATTTCTTCGGATCATTGAGATTCAATACACGATCCTATTTAAGCAACTTTACTCAGCTGATAGTAAATTCCAAAATTTAATAAGCATAACACAAGGATATGCTTATCCTTATCCTCATAAGGGAGTACGCTTTTCGTTGAGATACCCGTTAAGACCATTGGTAAATTGGGTAACAGGAACGGGAAGGTGGCTTTATGAACCGCTGATGTTGAGAGGAATTTTTGACAAAGACCTTCAACACGCCATTGTAGCAACCATGCTTTTTGAATTCAACAATACAATGATGCGAATTACTGGTAAGTTTGAAAATGTGTATTTTATTGATAACCGGGATGTTCCTAAAGGAAAATCTGATTGGTTCGATGAGATACATCTTAAAAGTCATCTGTTTAAAGTAGTAGCTGAAAAATACGACGTATTGATTAAAGAAAAAACAAGTAAAAAACGATAGGACTTTGGGCTCCGCTACCGCGCGAATCCTTTCGCGTTGGTCTGTAAAAGAAGAATCTATATTGTCTTGCTGATTATGTTGATAAATTGTCGGTGTAATTATTTCAGTGGTAGTTCTTTTGTAACAAAAAATGAACGAGTTGTGTATATGAATGTGTCAATAAGTTATACATCATATTTATTTTTCAAACCAAAATCGACAATCATGAAAGCAATTAATTTATTTCTGGTAGCTCTTTTTATACTCGTTTCGGTAAATGTTTTCGCAGATGAAGGCGAAAAAGAAAAGATTAAATCAGTAATTGAAATGGAGGGGAAAGCTTACATGACAAAAGATTTCGAGGCTTATGCTAATTGCTGGTCTAACGAGCCTTATGTTTGTTCGACAATGCTGGGAGCTTTTGGTATGTCAGTAACTAAATCATGGGATTCTATCGCAGACCGGGTAAAAAAATTATTTCAAAATGATGACTTCCCCGGTTTTGAAGGTGAAGATTCAGATCTGGATATCAATGTCATCGGAGATATGGCCATAGTGTATAAAACCAGGAATGTTAAAACGACCTTTTTGGGCGAAAAAATGGAATATACGATTAAGGCTACACAGATACTGACAAAAATAGCTGGTGAATGGAAAATTGTTTCATATACAGGTATCAATGAATCGTCTTATGAAGCCAATGATTTCATCGCAGAATGGCACATTAATATGGCCGGTTATAAATTACTTAGCATAGAAAAGGTAGACAAGGCAATTGAAGTGTTTAAACTTAATACCGAGTTGAACCCTCAATCATCTAATACATGGGATAGTTTGGCAGAAGCTTATATGGAAAAAGGAGATAATGAATTAGCCATTAAATACTACCAAAAATCGCTGGAACTCAATGAAAATAATACAAACGCCAAGGCAATGATTGAAAAAATGCAAAAGGGTGAATAAAAATGCATCTGAAAGATCATTAAGAACTTGGGTAAAATACGCCTGCCTTTAGCTAGCACAGATTTCTGATCTGTGCTTTTTTGTATTAAATTGAAATAGTCAGGGAATCCAATTCGACATTGACGCGGCGCGAATCACTTCGCGTAGTTTTGTGGCTAGAATCTAAAATCTTTTTCCCAGGCCATAAACCTTTCCGGTTGAAATAAGGACTCGACTTCCATTCGGAAGGTGGGGTAGGCGGGGAGACCTCTTTGCACTTGTTTTGTGGTGTCCGGTCCAACACCAATGTACATCTGTTTTAACTCATTTGCCCGAGTTATAGCAGCATCGATAAACTTATTCTTCTTTAAAGCTTTCAGATATTGAAAAAGCAAACCCGGGACAGGTACAGCATACAGATAGCCAGGCTGCACATTAGTACGATAGACATTTTTAAATGCCTCTTCAGCCTTTTCCAACTGGCCGGCAAATACAGAAGCCATCGCCATGTTGTACCAATCGTGCCGGTAATTCCCGAACTGACATGCTTTTTCGAGAAAGTCGAGACTGTCTTCATATTTCTGTCGTTTATAAAGTGCTAAACCACAGACGAAATTGGCCCGGTAAGTCATTGCTTTGTCTTGTGTGTTCACCAGGGGCTGCCCAAGCTTTAATGCCTCCTGGTATCTGCCACAATTTAAAGCATAAGCTGCTTTATTCAACCGACGATTTTTAAATAGAATGACGCGCATGTTTAAAGATCATTGTATAACGGAGGGTAAAAATACCTTCTTTTCATTCAAAAGCGGAATTTGATATTACTTATCTGAAAGATTTCCCCGCTACCGCGAGAATCCTTTCGCGTGGTTTGGAAAGCCACTGGGGCTCAATCCCAATATCTTTTTTGTCTTATCGGGCAGATTTCACGTTGCCGTTTTGACGGGAAAGAAAAGTGATCGTTATACAGCTATTCCCTTTAAATCGTCTATTTTTGCACCCTGTATATAAATAAGCTATTAACCGAATCCGCGGGCTGCGTGATCAATCGCACCCAAAAACAGGTAATTATTATGACTGTAAAAAACGCGAAATTCAACAAATATGAAGACAACAGTAACGTGTGGTTGTCTCAAAAAAGCAATCAGGAATTTAGTTTTAACGATTATGGCGTAACACCTACCGTTCTTCCCAGTGAAGCAGAGGTTGGTCAGGCTATGTTGAATGAGCTATACAGTACTGCGGCATCGAAAGAAGGAGATATCAATATTGCTCTTTTGGGTGGTAGAGGCGCCCAGAAGTTACACCGTTTGCTGGGTGAGATCGCCAAGTCGGGAGAACAAGACCAGCTGCTTGCCCGGTTGAATGTGTTTACGCAAGATGCCCTTGCTCCAATGGGCATGAGCAATGGCTTTAGTTTTGTTCGGGATTTTGAGCGAATTTTAGGTGATGCGTTTTTCAAAAAGATTAAGAGCTTTACGCCAATGCGAACCGATACCGAAGATTTAGAGTCCGCGCTTATTGCGTATCTGACGAAACTGGAAGAATTAGGCGGTTTGGATATCTTTTTTATTGGTCATGGTCCGGAAGAAAACCAAGCATCATTAAGCCTTTCTCCGGCGCACAAAGTCACCATGTTGCTGGGATCATTCCCATATCCATCAGTATTTTAGAGCATCACATCAGCAAGTTCAAAGCAGGTGGAAGTCTTGTGAGTGAAAGTGATGAACAGGAATGTCGCTCCGCAGCGTATATTCTCACCCTGGGGCCGGCAGCGATATTACAAGCCAAAAAGGTTGTTCAGTCGGTGGTCGATGCCGATACTGCTCCGGCAAAAGTTAAAACGTATGCCAACGTGCTGAACACGCGCCTGAATTCAAATAAAGAAGAAGCCTTGCAGCAATTAAATGCCAACCCGGGCTTATGGATCAGGTTACATTCCAATACCAAATCGTTTGTGTTGCCTAATTTGGGCCTGTAAGGTAAAAGTAGAGTACAATTGTGCGGTAGCTGGCGGTCTTTAGCGGTAGGAACTTGATCTGCAATGTTAAATCTTTGTCCTATAATTTTACCTGTTTTTTGTAAACGACCAGAAATAGCGTAACTTGAACAAAATGCAGGCATCGCAATACACTGGTCACTTACTATTCAAATACCGGGAACAACAAATTCCTGGCTATAGAGATCGCCAAGCGCCTGAGCTGCGAAATTGAACAAATAAAACCTGTTTTGAATATCCAGTTACTGCTGATGTGGGGGGTTGGGATTGGAAACAAACGGATAAAAAATGACCTGTCTACTTACGACCGTGTAATACTGGTGGGGCCGGTGTGGATGGGCAGTTTTATTTACCCGCTACGTCAGTTTATTCACAAACACCAAGATCAGGTAAAACAATGGCTGTTTGTGACTTGTTGCGGCAGCAGTTACAAATTAAAGGAAGACAAGTATGGCCACGAAATGGTGTTTCAAAAAGTTCTCGCATTGTTTCCGGGGCTAAACATCTGTTGCAAGGCCCTGCCCATAACTATGACTATGCCCGAAGAGCTACAGGATGACACGCATGCCATGCTGGATGCCCGACTCACGGAAACCACGTTCAATGGCCTCTTTCTCGAGAAATTTAATGCGTTTATGGCAGAGTTAGCATAAACGGAAGCAGGGAATTATACTACGCTACTGCGCGAATCCTTTCGCGTGGTTTTTAAGAATTACATAGAACTACACCGCCCCCCCCTTATAAAAGCGGCACGCTTGCAAAAGCGGGCCGCCGGGTTTATTATTGGGTGAAAACGGTAAGGATTGTCGTTAGAAAGCGATTTCGCCTTCTCCGGTTAAGTCCCAGGTGGAGTTTTCATAGTCAATCCAGCCATGGATAAGCCATTCACCGCTGGCGTTTTGGAACCGGCCGGTACCTCCGATGATCATATAGACGAGGAAGTTTTCACCCGTGTCCATGTCTATCCACGCGTCGATCACTTGCGTGAACATCTGGTCTCCGTTGGCCGCTGTCAGGAAGCCTTGTATTGGACTGGCTGGGTTGCCCATCATATCGACACAGTATAGGTTGACAACGTCAAATGCTCCCAGAAAAGTTGCATTTCCGCTTCCCCAAACATAAGCTTGAAGGCCGGTTTCACTGCAGGCTTCGTCATTCATCCTGATTTCGAAAGAACCGGAACTATTCAAAAACTTCATCGGACGGGTTGGAGTGGCTTTCTTCAGGTGGCCGGTCATGGCCGGCACGACCAGGTTATCGGCTGTGAGAGGGGCGATGGTAATTGCAGTTTTCGTGTTAGATTGCTCTGGAGGAACTAATTCATCTTTGTTGCAGGCATAGGCAGCGAACAGCAAAAAAATCAATAATAAAGTTGAGAATTTCATAATAACGCAGGACTAAAATTTTGATCGAAAAGGTTTTGAATAAATGTTTTTTTGAGATCGGAGCGGGCGGGATAGGTACAATGCCGAGTGCGCAGGGTGATGTAAGTCGGATTATACAGCCGAACCTTTTGAGGAGTGATGAAGGTTTGGCATCAGAGCGTTTTTTACATACGATTAAGTTAACCTTTATTGGAGGGATTATCAATCCGTTATTCGCCTTATTTTCCCTCGTTTCCGCACGAATCCTTTCGCGTGGTTGTAAAGACGTTCGTCCGCGACTATGTGATTCAATCGTGTGGCGGTGGTGCTACTTCGTGCTGGATTCCGTGTAGAAACGGCAACATTGTAGAAAAGGTCAATTCTTTAAAATATAAGCTCTGCAGGAGCAATATCTAACCTGGCAGATAAGGAGCTGTGACCAATTAATACTGCTTTCAAACGAGGGAGAACTAGAGGTATACTGCCTTTCTTATTAACCAAATACGACCTTTATGGTTGTTGCTTAAATGGTTGATTTTTATTTGATTATTCCTTAATTTTAGTTTAGAAAAAACCAAACCTAAAAAACATGAAAGCTATCCTTATTTTGTTGGTACTAATTATTGCAAGCTCATGCAATAATTCGGTCGAAGAAAAGATCGAGTATGGTTCGAATGAGAAAGCCGGTCAATATATTGATGTTAATGGCATCAAAATATACTGTGAAATTTATGGTGAAGGTGAACCTTTAATGCTTTTGCACGGAAATAGCGGGTCTATCGTTACCTTCGAACAACAAATACCTGAATTATCAAAACACTTTAAAGTTATTGCGGTCGATAGCAGGGCGCAGGGAAAATCTTCTGACTCGGACGATGAAATAACTTATGCTTTGATGGCTTCAGACATGAATGAACTCATTGATCAATTAAAGCTTGAACGTGTTTCTGTTCTGGGATGGAGTGACGGCGGTAATATCGGTTTGGAATTGGCTTATGCTCACCCTGAAAAAATGAACAAACTAATAACAGTAGGGGCAAATTATGCTTGGGAAGATTTTTTAGCATCGTCGGATAGTGTTCAAATGGGGACCGATGATCCTTTATTTGAGAAAGTCACGCCGATGATGCAAAAATATCGGGCAGCGTACGAGGAGATTTCGGAGGAAATAAAGAAGAAGTTAAATGACCTGATGGAGAAATATCCCAATTTCACAAAAGAGCAGCTTGGTGAAATACAAGTCCCGGTTTTAGTGGTTTCCGGCGATCACGATTTGATACGACTCAGTCACACGCTGGCATTATTCTCCAGTCTTCCTCACTCCCAACTTTTTGTTGTTCCCCGAGCTTCACATATGGTACCCGCGGAACAACCGGAATTGATAAACAGTGAAGTCGTAAAATTCCTTACTTCACCTTATCGGGATTTAGATCGTTATTATTTTATGGGTATAGGAAGGTAAAATATGTTCACATTTTATTTTGATATTGATAAATATTATGGTCGAACTGTTTGATTGAATTATAAATATATATAAATTGAAAGCTAAATATAAATTGAAAATACCGGGCTCTATAGGGTGGAATTGTGAAGCTGATCCGGCAAAAATGCTAGCACAGATTAAAAAAAACATACTTTGTTCGTTTAAATCAATGAAGCCATGCATTTATATCTAACTAAGCACTACAATCAATTGTATGAAAACGCAATTCAGCAAATTATAGCTGATTCGTACCAGGTTGACAAACTCATTGATTCGCCTGCTGACAAGCGGTTTGGAATAACCTTAATCCTGCGGCCAAGCGATGCTGTTAATGAAGAGATTCAGCATTTTCTGGATCAAGTCAAAAAAGTTGAACCCTTGCAGTATTTTTATCCGAGCTCGGATATTCATGTAACAGTGATGTCGATCATCTCTTGTTACAATGGGTTTAAGCTAAGTCAAATAAAGGTGGAGGATTATGTTGAGATCATTCAGCAGAGCATCGGCGATTTAGGAGCTTTCGAAGTTGAATTTCGGGGAATTACAGCTTCACCTTCGTGCATAATGATCCAGGGATTTTTTAAGGATCATACCTTGAATCAGTTTCGTGATAATTTGAGGGGAAACTTTAAAAAGACGGATTTAGAGCAGTCGATTGATGTCCGGTATTCCATACAAACAGCTCATTCTACCGTTTTTCGTTTGCGGCAACAGTTGAGCAACAAAGCGGAGTTTTTAAAAGTCATAGAAGTCTATCGGGATCATTATTTCGGCAGCTTCACGGTTGATGCATTGGAGTTTGTGTACGACGACTGGTATCAGCGCAAAGAAAAAGTAAAAACTTTATATCGCTTTGAGTTGAAGTAAAAGCACTGGTATTTGTCAGTCCCGACACCAGGGATACAGTCGGGACTGAATTATCCCGTTGATTTATCAGATCGGTTTATAGGTGTGCCAAATGAACGGCTGCTCCAATGATGCCGGCATTATTTTGCATTTGCGCAGGAACTACAGGGGTTGCAATGGTGATTTGTTCTTCAAATTTGTCCATCTTTTTACTTACACCGCCTCCCACGATAAACAGGTTCGGGTTAAACATTTTTTCGTAATAGGCCAGTGATTTGTTAAAGCGTTTCCCCCAGTCCTCCCACGAAAGGTTTTTTTCTTTTCGCACCGAATCAGCCGTATAGGTTTCAATGGTTTTACTTTTAAATTCCAAATGTCCCAGTTCCAGATTGGGCACCAGGTGCTTGTCGATAAATATTACCGTCCCTATTCCGGTCCCAACGGTAAGCAGCAAAAACACCATACCTTTCTCGTTGTTGCCGGCTCCAAAATAAACTTCTGCGAGTCCGGCAGCATCGGCGTCGTTAATGCCAACCACTTCGCATCTGGTTTGCTCCGAAAATGATTTATTGATTGGATAGCCAATCCATTCATCATGGATATTGGCCGCTGTGAGCACAATGCCGTTTTTTACAACTCCGGGAATACCGATGCCGACTTTCCCATGCCAATTGAAATGGTGGATGATTTCATTAACGACATCCAAAACCGAAGCTGGCGTAGCAGGTTGCGGGGTTCCTATACGAAATCTATCTGTGCGTAGCTCGCCAGTATTTGTGTCTACAATCGCTCCTTTAATGCCGGAACCTCCAAAGTCTATTCCAAGTACATCCATTTTTGCTTGTTTTAGATTGTAATTTACTAAATAATCTGGTGGAATGACAAATGGAAAACCGTCTTAATAGGATCAAAGGGATCGCAACTTTCTGTTTGCATTGTGTAATCGCCTCCAATAAAATAAGGGCATGAATGAAGAAAATATCAGATTGGTTAAATCTGTTCCCCTACATAAGATACATATCCAGAAGAAACAGCATACGATTGACGAATGTTATCAACTGCGAAGATGTAAAGGGGCTTATACCGTTCAACTGATCAGTTTGACTATGTTGTGCCGAGGAAAATAAGAACAAGGAGAACAGAGACCATGGTTAGGGAAAAAACTTATAGCCACCCGGAGTAGTTGAGAAATAAAATATGCTGCTGGAATGATTTAATCCTTAGAAGCGTTTTTTATATCTGCTAGATTGGCCAGCCAAAACTGTTTCTAACATACTTTAACAGTGCTTGGCAAGCGTTAACACAAGTCCTGGCTATCTTTGTTCCATACAAAATGTAATAGTTAGATTTTTTTTCATAGAGATAGGTTTTGGTTAGTTTGAGAAAAGGATGGCAGTGGTCATCCTTTTTGTTTTCCATGGAATGCCTTATCAATACTTGTTGCATAACAGCTGTAATTTGGGGCTGATTAGGCCAGAACCTGCTTTATAAGTGTCTTTTGTTCGTCTCATGATTAACCGCGATGCCGTATTTTTAGTTGTGTAGTTTCTCTAATTAAAAGCAATATCATGAAAATGAGTACAGAAAATCAGTTCAAAGGCGTTATTGCCAGCATTAATGAAGGCTTAGTCAATTCGGAAATTGATGTTGAACTGGATAACGGAAACTTTATCGCGGCAGTGATTACCAACAGTGCTGTTGAGAGCCTGGGTCTGGAGCGTGATGCAGAGGCCATTGCTTTTGTCAAGCCTTCAAATGTGATGATTGCAGTTGGCGATCTTCAGATTAGTTCGCGGAATATTCTTCCCGGGAAAATTAAGTCCATAACTGATGGCATGGTAAGCTCACAGGTTGTACTCGATCTGGGGGGCGGCTATGAAATAACTGCTGTGATCACCAAATCGTCATGTGATAGGATGGGCTTGGCAGTAGGAAAGGAAGCTTCTGCTGTTATAAAAGCGTCGCTTGTTTCGCTCGGTGTTGAGTAAGATCGGATTCGAGATCCCTGGTTTATAAGTTGAAGTTCAACCCTGGGTATTGGATGTAACCTGGGATGTTAGTTCTGGTTGCGATTTATTGCTGATCATGAAAACGATTCTTCTGTAATAGCCTTACGATACCACACCACACCATGAATTTAGTTGATGGTTGTTTGTTTTAAATTGCCCCAAAAGGCAATGGGAGGTGTCAAGAAACAGGTCTTGATTCTGTGAGATTTGAACAACCAAGTTATCTGAGTTATCGTAAATGTTTAATGGACTATATTGAAAATGCAGGGCTACGCATTTGAAGAACTCAAGTTTGTGTTCGAATTAGAATTTTGCATTTGGAGCATTTAAAAAACGGATCGATATGAATTTAGAACGAAACGAACTATTAAAACCAGTACCTCCGCATAAGATCCACTTACAAAAGAAACCGCATACCATGGGGGAGTGCTATCATCCGAAGAAGTTTAAAGAAGGGGTGCACTGTGTGGGTGATCAATTTGATTATGTTGTACCTTGGGAGGTGAAAAAAAGAGCACCGCAAATTCTTTATGAGGAATAGGGTTTTTAGCTCTTAAGTGTAAAGAAAAATACTGTTAATTGACTGCTGTGAAAATAAAAACCCGGATGGTGTGTCCGGGTTTTTGATTAAATATCGTTTGTTTTTATTGTCTTTAGTCAGATGAACCGGCTACTTGTTGATTATGAATTTCGGTAATTGCAGTAGTGTTTATTTTACAACTAGAGCCTCGCTCTGGAGGACTTCCGTCAGGTTCATTCATCAGCATTTGCCCTCGGTTCACCAATTCTAAAAACAGTTTCCCCCTGCTTGATGGAAGGAGCGACTTTCACGGCAATCACAACTCCCGATATTGGGGCTAAATATTCCTCAAGCATGTTTCCCCAGTAATCGGTGGTATAGCCAATGCGTGTGCCCTGAATGAGATATTGTCCTCTTTCGACAAAGGTGTACAATATTCCATCGTGAGCACTTTCGACCGATTGCTCATTGACGAGGTAGACGGGATGATCGTTCATAACCGGAGTGCCCTCGAGCATACCAATCGACATCATGACATTTTTGAGGCCCTGAAGCGCTGCCTCGACTTCTTCGCTCTTAACGATACCCCGATCACCCCATTCGAGCGAGATGGCTGCAGCTCCCTGTCGAAAAGCTTCCACTTCCGAATATTCAGACATCATTGAGTCTGAGTAGGCGTTGTAGTCGTCCGGGATCAGGTATTTGTTCCCGATAGCATGTGCCAGCATTTTCGATTTTCGGCATATATCCGGCTTCGGACTGTTGGCGCAGTAATAGACATAGTCAACGATCTGTTCGTTAACTTCTCCGCCGTGCATGTCGATGTAGTAATCGCTTTTATGCATAATTTCAGTTTTTAAAGTATAAGCGATGCGTTCCGAAATTGTTCCGTCTTTTTTACCTGGGAAAACCCGGTTTTGGTTTTTGCGGTCAATCGGATTATAGTAGACAGCTCTTTCCTGGAAGGAGGGGATGTTAGCAATCTGAATAATTAGGAGCGTTCCTGAGATCTCATATGGATTAATTTGCTGAGCCAGCTTTTGCGCCGTGATAATTGGCACATATTCCGTTCCGTGTATTCCGGCAACTAAGGTCAGCGTCGGGCCTGGTTTTGCACCGTTGATAATTGTAAAAGGGATAAATGTAGCTTCGTCGATTCCTGCTTCAACAGATAAACTGCCTGTGACTTTTTCGCCGGGCTTAGCCTCGGTTGTGCCAATAGTGAAATTGTTTGAATTTTGAGCAATAACCCGGTTGAATGGCATGATGGAAGCGACTGCCAAAAGGATAATCAGAATGGTGATATTTGTTTTTGTGGAGGAACAAGTTGGTAGATGATCAGATGTTTTCATGGCCTTGAAATTTGGTTTATTAGATGATACGCAGATTGGTGCGAAAAGTGGGTGGATGACTGGTTTGCTAATAGCCGGAGGTATTTTTGATTTCTTGATTAAGTAAGGGGTGGTATTGCTATTGTTACTAAGCCCTTGTTAATGAACTCAAA
>QKCF01000014.1 GCA_003246935.1 Sunxiuqinia sp.
GACTAAACCGACGTTTAGTCTTTCTATTCGAGTGAGAAACATTATTTCCCACCATTGCTTTTTTTCCGGTTATTTGACAAATTCTTGACATTGTCTTTATTTTTTACAGAATCACACACGTTTTTCAAACAGTTCGCAAAATAAGTGCTTTTTCCTGAAAATATCAAACTGTTACCTCAATTTTTTCTACTTTTTTGCAACTATTTTTACAAGTCGTGTAAACATTGGCACAATTAGTTAGCAAAAGTCGCAACATTCACCCGAAAAACCTGAAATTTTAGCGGCTTTTTCAACATCCTAGACCAACCGATTACTGTCAGACTTTTACACTGACCAACCTGGCATATTTAGTTCTCGTCCTGTTACGCTTGGCTAGCCTCTTGATGTATAAAATGTAACCGGTTATTGGCAACGATGCTCCAAATAAACAGCTTAAAAAAGCAAGTATTTTGGACCATACTCCAATGTATTTCCCGAAATGCAGGTCATAAACCCAACCCCAGATTCGGGAGGTCTTTTCTGATTCTCCGTACGGAACGACCTTAATTAACTTTCCACTATCATTATCAAACCGGTATTGATCGGTTGCTCGGCTGGTTTATGAAGTTGCTTATATCTCCTTTCTCAAAGGGAAAGTGGCATAGCCATCACTATAAATTGGTATTCCAAACCAAAATCAATTTCAAAGGCTGTTTTAAAACAGTAGAATCAACTCCTCTTTGATTTGAACAAAAGACCTCTATCAAAGTTGTTGTTTGTAATCAATATTTAACAGCATTTTCCATTGTAAAAACCAAACCTTTGGAGAAGGCTGACAGTTTAAAGTATTAGATATAAAATCTACTAATCTATAAATAGTATATTATGGAAGAACAAATTAATCAAATGCCTCGCATCGGCGACATGGCCCCTGATTTTAAGGCCAATACGACCTATGGTCCAATCCAGTTTTCAGAATATAACAAAGGTAGTTGGGTTATTCTTTTTTCCCATCCTGCCGATTTCACCCCCGTTTGTACTACCGAAATGAGTGGATTTGCAGTTCGAAGTGATGAATTCAAAGCTCTCAACACAAAATTAATGGGATTGAGTATCGATAGTATTCATGCTCACGTTGCCTGGGTCAACAATGTCAAAAAGAACTCTGGTGTTTTGTTCAACTTCCCCATCATCGCCGACATCGATATGAAAGTGTCTAAGCTTTACGGGATGCTGCAACCTAACGAAAGCGAAACGGCGGCAGTACGCGCTGTTTTTATTATCGACCCAACCGGTAAAGTTCGGCTGATTATGTACTACCCGCTAAATGTTGGACGAAATATGGATGAAATTGTCCGTAGCCTGAAAGCATTGCAAACATCAGACAAACATGGAGTAGCGCTTCCGTTAAACTGGGTACCCGGCGAAAAAGTAATCGTTCCACCGCCTAAAACAGTTGATGCAATGATCGAGCGCGAAAAATCCGACTATGAGATGATGGATTTTTACCTTGCCAAAAAAGATTTGTAAAAGATAATTTATAATGTTTTTAAAGGAGATGACTTTCTGTTATCTCCTTTTCTTATATTTATCAAAAACAAATTAACTTAGGGTGAAGTAATCTTGAGCTATGAGAACAAATAGACAGCGTTATTATCCTACTTTTCTTGGAGCAGCCCATTTGGTTATCCTTTATATTTTCATCCAGACGATTGTTGACTTTCCCTTAGCCATATGGGATTATTATCACGGAACCGATTTTCTGTATAATCCCACTAAGAAAATTGTTTTGGGAGTTGGATCGATTGTATTCATCCTATATTACGGTTATCGAAAAGCAAAAACATCGGTCAAGAATCTTTTCCCGATGAAACTTTTCAATCCGCTCATCTTTATTCCGATGATACTCTTTTTACTGAGCGCCCATGTATTTTTGAACGAAATAAACGCTTGTGTTGATAAATTTCTACCTGCTCCACCTTGGTTTTGGGAGTTATTTGATAAGATCTTCAATAACGACTTCGGCATTTGGGGAGCAATACTAAAAGTCGTTATAATTGCTCCAATTATTGAAGAACTCATCTTTCGCGGGATTATTATGCATGGACTTATGCGCAATTATCCGCAACTGATTGCCATATTCTTTTCAGGTTTACTTTTTGCGCTCTTTCACCTTAATCCATGGCAGTTTCCGGCAACGTTTATATTAGGTTGCCTTTTGGGATGGATCATGATTATTACGAGAAATATATTCGCCTGCATCCTGGGACACGCAATTAACAATGCTTTGGTCATGCTCAGCATGGAATATTATAGGGAGATCTCTGAATTTTCTTTTTTCCTTCTTGAACGTAAGCAACAACTCTATATTAGCTATCTGGTTGCCGGATTTAGTCTTGTATTAATCGGCCTCTTTGCTGCTTTTTCCAAATCCCCGAAAATCTCAGATTAATGGATTGCATCTTAATCGTTTTGGGGGCAATCATGATGCTAATTGGTATTGCAGGAGCTGTATTGCCCGTACTCCCCGGCCCGCCTCTCAGTTTCCTCGGTATTCTGCTTCTTCACTTTACCGCGAGATATCAATTCAGTACTAAATTTCTAATAATTTGGGGAATCGCCGCCGCACTATTATTCGTTTTGGACAACCTAATCCCAGTATGGGGAACAAAAAAGTTTGGGGGGACTAAACTTGGAGTTTGGGGTAGCATAATTGGGCTGTTTGCCGGAATGATCTTGCTGGGGCCATTGGGAATCATCGTTGGAACCTTCTTCGGAGCATTCGTAGGTGAACTTGCAGCGGGAAAAAGAACGCAACAAGCCCTGCAAGCCGGCATTGGATCACTAATTGGATTCTTAGCCGGTACAATATTGAAATTAATCTATGGAGGAATGATGGCTTGGTACTACTTCGAAAAACTTACTTAAGACTGAATTAAGAACACTTTTAGCCACGGCAAATCAAACAATTAAGATTCAGTGAACTATCTACTAACCAATACTGTTAAAAACAATCAAAGTCAGAAAACAAAAATGATATAAGATGATCAGACTTAACCGGACAGTTGGAATTTGCCTGCTGGGGATCCTTTTTTCTTTCATTTCAGGTTCGCAATGTTGGGCTTGGGGAAAAACAGGACACCGTGCTGTAGCTGAAATTGCCTATCAGCATTTAAATCCCGAAGCCAAACTAAAAATAGCAGACATCCTTGGTGACAACTACTTTCCGTTATATGCAAACTGGGCTGATGATATTCGCTCTGATAAGAATAATCCGCTGAGTGAGGCTCATCATTACTCAAATATGCCATTGGAGGTGAATTATGAAGATTCAAAACAGTCGACTGACGATGTCTTCAACTTACTAAAGCGAATGATTGATCAGTTGGATAATATTAACGCTTCAAAAGTAGAAAAGGCAGTTGCCATTAAATTTATTATTCACCTGGTTGGAGACATGCATCAACCAATGCATCTCGGACTTGCAGATGATTTAGGAGGGAATCTCATTCCCGTCAAATGGTTTGGTAAGGAAACCAATCTTCATAAATTGTGGGATGAAGATTTGATTGATTATAGCCGTTTAAGCTATACCGAACTCGCTCGATTTGCCGGGACTCCCTATGAGGCCGAGCTAAACGACATGCTTAACAAATCCGTGGTTCAATGGATTGATGAGACCCACGAGCAAACGAGATTGATCTATGCGAACCTAGACAATAAAGAATACGAATATGCTTACTATAGCCAGTTCATTCCGGTAGTTTATTTACAAATACAACGTGCTGGTTTCCGCTTGGCCAATCTCTTAAATTTACTCCTTCGCTAACCGCAAACACGCCCCTGTCTCAGGATGAACTCATGGTCTCAAATTTGGTTTAGCTATAATATTTATTACTTTAGTCTCCTTCAACAAATTGAAACCAGATACCTGATCAAAAATCAGGTATTTATGAGGTGAATATCTAACCAATCAAAATACTCAATGAAAAAGTACTCAGTTGCAGCACTTACGATTCTTTTGGCTTTCTCAGCCTGTAAAGAAAAAAAGAAGGAACAAACACAAAGCATTGCACCCCAAACAGAGCAAGTGGCACCGGATAGCCTTCAAACCGCTGTCGTTCAACCGGTAGCAACAACAGTAACACCTAGTCAAGAAGACAAGTATTTCTTGATCGCAGGTAGTTTCCTAAACAAAGAATATGCTGACGCCTTTCAAGCTCAATTAGCACAAAAAGGATATAATGCACAGGTAGTTCAAAGAACCTGGGGTACAAACAGTGAATACTTTAGAGTTGCATGCAAATCGTTTTACGATAAATCGGATGCATATAACGCACTCAATGAGATGCAGCAATCAGAAGAAATAGCAAACGTCTGGTTATTGATAAAGTAGGATTACAACATATAGAAAAGGGAGCCTCAAAGCTCCCTTTCTTCTTATTCTCTACTATACTTATCTCAAATCAATCACATCAACGCCCGGGTGTTTAGCCTGATCGAAGTTGAAAACATCATCGGCAGCCCCAACATTTGTTTTCAAATCTTTCACATCGATGATATAGGTATTACCTTCTGCACCCGACATTTCAGCTTTACTAATCAACATGCGTTCTTTATCAATCCAGATACGGATTTTTGAGTAATGTCGTCATTTTCAGGAAACAAGTCAATTACATAGTTCGCCTTGCCATTCAAAGCTTTCTCTTCTACAAACTTGTAGCTAAAACCTTCTTCATAAATTGTGAAGATCTTTGAAGGGTTCATCATTTCACCCGATTCTGAATCCATCGGCGAAATTGTTACCTCATTGGCATCTTTCATATAACTCGAAACCTCCTTACCATTACAATAAATTTCAAGGCCCAACTCTGAAAGTTTCAACAGGTACTTGTTACCCTTCATTATAATATTCCCTTTGTTTTCCTCGTGAATATCCATCTCTTTGTTATCCATGATATAAGCGAAAGTAGCCTGGATGGATGTGTAGGATTGCGTTGTTTTAGTAACGTTCTCCAAAATAGATTTTGCTTTTTGATCAACCTGAGCTGATACAGACAAAACAAGCAGGACAAGCCCAACTAAGGACAGTAATTTTTTCATATTCTTTTCAATTTCTTTTTTACATGTTATTCAATAATTGTTCCAAACTATATTCATCCTGAATCATCACTTGACGAGCCTTACTTCCCTCACTTGGTCCGACAATTCCGGCAGCTTCCAGCTGATCCATAATACGACCGGCACGATTGTAGCCTATTGAGAATTTACGTTGAATCATCGATGTAGATCCCATCTGATTCATCACCACAATTTTGGCTGCATCGTTAAACAATTCGTCACGGTTACTCAAATCGGTATCCAGCGGACCTCCATCACCTTCACCTACATATTCAGGCAGCATAAAGGCTGTTGGGTAACCTTGTTGAGCGGCAATGTGATCGCAAATACGTTCCACTTCAGGCGTATCAACAAAAGCACACTGCAAACGAGTCATGCTGCTACCCATAGCAATCAACATATCCCCTTTACCAATCAGCTGGTTTGCTCCCGGGGTATCCAGGATCGTCCGCGAGTCAATCATCGAAGCCACCTTAAAAGCAATACGGGTCGGGAAGTTCGCTTTAATAACACCCGTGATGATGTTGGTTGAAGGACGCTGAGTAGCAATAATCATGTGAATACCTACCGCACGAGCCAACTGCGCAATACGAGCAATCGGTAATTCAATTTCTTTACCGGCAGTCATAATCAAGTCGGCGAACTCGTCGATAATCACCACGATGTATGGAAGGAATCGATGTCCCTTTTCTGGATTCAGTCTACGCTCTGCAAATTTGGCATTGTATTCCTTAATATTTCGGGCATGTGCCTTTTTCAGCAAATCGTAACGGCTGTCCATCTCAATATTCAATGAGTTCAGCGAGTTTTTCACCTTCTGAATATCGGTAATAATCGGTTCTTCATCATCCGGCAACTTCGCCAGGAAGTGCCTTTCAATAGTTGAATAAAGGCTCAATTCTACCTTTTTCGGGTCAATCATCACCAGTTTCAGTTGCGACGGGTGCTTCTTATATAGCAGGGAGGTAATAATCGCATTCAACCCAACCGATTTACCTTGTCCGGTAGCACCAGCCACCAGAATGTGTGGCATTTTCGCCAAGTCAATCAGGAAGGTTTCATTTGAAATTGTCTTACCCAATACCACCGGCAACTCGGCATTGCTTTCCTGGAATTTCTTCGATGAAACGATCGAACGCATCGAAACGACTTCAGGCTGTTGATTCGGCACTTCAATACCGATTGTACCACGCCCAGGAATAGGCGCAATGATACGTATACCCAGCGCTGCCAAACTCAAGGCAATATCATCTTCCAGGTTTTTGATTTTCGAAATACGAACCCCCGGAGCAGGAACAATCTCGTACAACGTAATCGTAGGCCCGATGGTCGCCCTGATCTTGGTGATCTCAATTTTATAATGACGAAGCGTTTCTACAATTTTGTTCTTGTTCGAGATCAACTCCTCGTTACTTACCTCGTTGCTTCCTGCCGGATGATCGTCCAGCAAATCGACAGGCGGGAATTTATAATTTGACAAATCCAGAGTAGGATCATAAGGCTCATCTCCTATAGCGCCCTGATATTCCTCGTCTGTCTCCTCTTCTATTTTCTCAACGGTCATTTCCAGTCCGTCTTCATCTTCTTCCGATTGCGGCTCTTCATTGTGTTCTTCACCGTGCATTTGGCTTTCAACGTGCTCATGAACATCCGACATATCGATACGATCGTCAATCTCCATTTCTTCGTTGTCAAATATTTCACCGGTATCCGGATCAAAGGTTGTCTCAACCGTATCATGCTCTGTAATCACTTTCGAAATGCTGCTGTCCTGATCAATCAAAGCACCAATTTTCACATCCTCATCGCGCATTTCGGGCTCTTCGTCTTCCTCGACCTGCTTTCTGGCAAATACTTTTTTCAGCCAAGGAATAAATTTGTCTGTTCCAAACAAAACGATCAGAAATAAGCTACATAGCAACAAAAAGAACGTTCCGATAAAACCAACAAGCGAGCTCAACCAATTCGCCATAAACAAGCCGAACTTACCGCCCAAATAAATTGAACTTGTTGCTCCAAAGCCAGAAAGCATTAAGCCCATGAATATTGAAATCCAAAAGACAAGGACAATGCTGAAAGTTAATGCGCGGCTAAACTGAACCAGCGGTCTTTTGAAAATCTGAAAAGAAGTAATGACAATCAGATAGACAAACAAAAACGAAGAAAGTCCAAAACCACGGTTGATAATCACTTCGCTAAGGTAAGCTCCGGTTTTACCGGCCTTGTTTTGCACCCGAATATCTGCGCTCTTAATCAGCGTTCGCCAAGAAATGTCCAATTTACTTTGGTCAGCCGAACCATAAATTAAAAATGAGATGAAAGCGATCAACAGATAAACGCCAAATACCAACATCAAAAATCCTAATGTATATCGGAATTTTTCGCTTGTCAGGAGGCTTTTTATTTTGGTAATCAACCCCGTTCCGGAGTTTTTGCTTTTGCTCTTTTTCTTGTTTGCCATGAGGTTTTGTAAAATTCGCATGCAAAGTTAACGATTTTTGAACCGATATTCTTGTCCTTCCGGCGAACTAAAAATGTTTTCCAGCCATCTTTTATCAACAGCAAATTATTGAAAATTAAGTCATCTAAAATACCGCAGATACGATATCGGAGCGACTTCCTCTATTTCAGTTTCTTCCTTTAGTTTTATATCCCACATCACCGAAAAATGCCATACTCGATGTGCAAATTTCTTTCACCAAAGGGAACTTACCATCATAAAACAAAACTCAGTTTTTATTACGTTCGCTTTCGATAAGTTTGTTAGAAACCACAAGTCGAATTTTCGTATATATACACTATAATTTGCTGTTTCAATATGAACAAACTCGCGGTGATCGCGTTGGGCGGCAACGCCCTGTTACGCGACAATGAAATTGGCACGATTGAAGAACAAGAAGCCAATACAACAGAAACACTGGAAAACATTGTTTTTCTGTTAGAGGAAGGCTATAATCTCGTTATCACTCATGGCAACGGACCTCAGATTGGTAACATACTCATGCGTAATGATGCCGGCGAGCAGCAGTATCATATTGCCCCAATGCCATTGGATATCTGTGTGGCTGACTCGCAAGGAGGCATTGGTTATATGATCGAACGTATGCTCCGCAACGTGTTAAGTCAACACCATATTTACCGGCACATTATTTCGATGATCGGCATGGTAACCGTTTCGCCGGACGATCCTGCCTTCGAAAATCCAACAAAACGAATTGGTAAAATATACAGCGAAGACGAAGCATCGTTACTGCAAGCAACAAAAGGATGGCAATTTAAGCCCAGCGACAAAAATCATGGAGGATGGCGGCGCGTAGTTTCGTCACCCAAGCCGATTGATATCCTAAATAAAGATGTGATCGGCAAACTGGCTCGCGAAGGTAATATTGTGATTACAGCCGGAGGTGGAGGCATCCCTGTTTATTTTGATGAAAACAACAACTTGCAAACAGTAGACGCCGTAATAGACAAAGATATGACTTCATCGCTTTTAGCAGCAGAGATTGGAGCCGACGAGTTTTACATCCTGACCGATGTCCCATACATCTATAAAGATTTCGGGCTACCAACACAGGAAAAACTTGAATTTTTAAATTATAAGGATACAGTAAAGCACTTGGAAAACGGTGTGTTTGGAGAAGGCAGCATGGCTCCGAAAATAATCGCTGCACTTAGTTTCATCAAACGAGGTGGTCAAAAAACGATCATTACAGAAGCCAAAAAGCTAGCTGACAAATCGTTTGGCTCTAAAATTACTATGAATTATGAATCATAAAACGATAAACACTATGACAATTAATTTAGACAACAGACATCTGCTAAAAAACCGGCATTTTTTAAAGCTTATTGACTTTTCCTCAGATGAAATCAATTTTTTACTTGAACTATCGGCAAAATTCAAGCACGATAAAAAAAAGGGAATTGAAAACCAACAGCTAAATGGAAAGAAAATTGCCTTGATTTTTGAAAAAACATCAACAAGAACCCGTTGCGCATTTGAGGTAGCAGCATATGATCAGGGAGCTCATGTTACCTATTTGGGCCCTAACGACTCTCAAATCGGACACAAGGAATCGATGAAAGACACAGCTCGGGTTTTAGGTCGTATGTTCGACGCAATCCAATACCGTGGTTATGGACAAGAGATTGTTGAAGAAATTGCCAAATACGCAGAAGTTCCGGTTTGGAACGGCCTTACCAATGAATCTCACCCAACGCAAATTCTTGCGGATTTACTTACCATTAAAGAACACGTTGACAAACCCTTATCTGACGTAAAACTTTGCTATCTGGGTGATGCCCGATACAATATTGGAAACTCCCTGATGGTTGGCGCCACAAAACTTGGTTTAGATTTCCGGATTGCTGCACCCAAAAGTTTTTACCCAAATGAAAAATTGATTACACAATGTAATGAACTTGCCAAAGAATCGGGGGCAAAATTATCGGTTACAGAAGACCTTGCACAAGCTGTAAAAGACTGTGATTTTCTATATACAGATGTGTGGGTATCGATGGGAGAACCGGAAAGTGTTTGGGAAGAACGTATCCGATTATTGATGCCCTATCAGGTAAATCAAAAAGCGCTTGACTTGACAGGCAATCCGAACGTTAAATTTCTCCACTGCCTTCCTGCCTTCCACAACACAGAAACGAAAGTCGGGAAGCAAATATTTGAAAAATTCGGAATTGAAGAGATGGAGGTTACTGATGAGGTATTTGAAAGTAAAGCATCTATAGTCTTTGATCAGGCCGAGAACCGAGTGCATGCTGTTAAGGCAATAATGGTAGCCACCCTGTTCTAATGCAAGCAAACTAAAAAAAGGGACAAAACACAATAATTTTCCCACTACTGTAAGGGTTCGCAAAAATTAGAACAACCATTTCCAATAGTCGACTTGATAAACAAAATTAAGCTTGAATTCGACGATGAATAGCCATTTTGGAAACCATCGGAGGGAAAATAGTCTATATTTGTCCACTGAAAATTTTTTAAATATTTCATTATGAAAGCATTTGTATTCCCCGGTCAGGGAGCGCAATTCCCGGGCATGGGAAAAGACCTTTATGAAAACTCTCCTTTGGCCAAAGAATTATTTGATAAAGCCAACGAAATTCTTGGTTTCAACATTACTGAAATCATGTTCGAAGGAACAGTTGACGATTTGAAACAAACCAAAGTTACCCAACCTGCGATCTTCCTGCACTCAGTTATTTTGGCGAAAACACAGAAAGAATTCAATCCGGAAATGGTTGCCGGTCACTCATTGGGTGAATTCTCGGCCTTAGTTGCTAATGGCGCCTTGACTTTCGAAGATGGTTTGAAACTGGTTTCACAACGGGCCCAAGCCATGCAAAAAGCTTGCGAATTGCAACCTTCAACTATGGCTGCAATTGTCGGGTTGGACGACACTGCAGTTGAAGAAGCTTGCGCTTCGATTGACGAAGTTGTTGTTCCTGCAAACTACAACTGCCCTGGACAGTTGGTTATTTCAGGATCAATCGAAGGTATCGATAAAGCATGCGAGGTTTTGACTGAAAAAGGTGCAAAACGTGCTTTGAAATTGGTTGTTGGTGGCGCTTTCCACTCACCACTGATGGAACCCGCACGCGAAGAGCTGGCTGCTGCTATTGAAGCAACAACAATCAGCACTCCGGTTTGCCCGGTTTACCAAAACGTAAACGCTCAGCCTGTTTCTGATCCTGCAGTGATCAAAGAAAACCTGATCGCTCAGTTGACTGCTCCTGTAAAATGGACGCAAACAGTTGAAAACATGCTGAAAGATGGCGCTACTTCATTCACTGAAATTGGCCCGGGCAAAGTATTACAAGGATTGATCAAAAAAGTTGACCGCCAAGCCGCAACTGCCGGTATCGACAGCTACGTCGCTGAATAAGCTTCAACTTTCAAAAAACATAGAAAAAGGAATTGCAAATCATTGCAGTTCCTTTTTTTCTTGTAAGAAGCGAGTTTCTGTCATTCCGAATTTATTTCGGAATCTATCCGCCATGGATGGAACAGATGCTGAAACAAGTTCAGCATGACAACAACCAATGCTTACTCTACCCCAACAACTCCGGCGAAACCTGGCTCAACTGGATTTCTGTAATCTCGAAACCGGCCAGATCAAATTCCATAAACGGATCTTCATTCAAAAGTGTCATCAGCTCTTCGCGACTTTCAACTCTAGCCAGAATTACACCGCCTGTACGCGGAATCTTCTTGCCGGTTAAAAGAAAATTTCCGGCTTCGACATAACGTTTAACGAACTGAATGTGCGGGTCAAAATAGGCCTCAACCTGAGCCAACTCTACTTTATACTCGATGGTAATCAGAAATAACATAGGCAAATTATTTTTTGCTCTAAAATACGAAAAGCAATTAAGCTTCATCCCTACTTCTTTTGACACCATACAGCTATTGTCCCAATGCGCTTTCTATCAACCGAACGTCCAGTTAAAAACAGGTTTCAAAACGGTTTAAATTAACTTTAAATCGAAAAATAGTCCCTTGAGAACATGACGAATACCAGCTTTTTAGGTTACTTTTGGGAAAATTTTTCAGAAAAAAGTAAATCTTTCCAAAAAATTAAAACAGATGACCATTAGTGCATTACAACAAGCCAGGGCTCAATACCAGCCTAAACTACCTAAATCTTTAAAAGGCGCTGTAAAAATCGTAGAAGGTGCCGCAACTGAATCGCTGTAAAAATCGTAGAAGGTGCCGCAACTGAATCCGTAGCCGATCAGGCAGAAATCAAAGAATTATTCCCAAATACTTACGGTATGCCGTTGTTGACTTTCGAGGCAACTGACGCTGCTACCAGTGTAGATCCTGTTAATGTTGGTGTAATCCTTTCAGGAGGTCAAGCTCCGGGTGGACACAACGTAATCTCTGGTATCTTCGACGGTATCAAAAAACTGAACGCCGACAGCAAACTGTATGGTTTCTTAGGTGGACCAGGAGGATTGGTTGATCACAAATACATGGAAATAACTGCTGATTACCTTGAAGGTTACCGCAATACAGGTGGTTTCGATATTATCGGTTCAGGCCGTACTAAACTGGAAGAAGAAGCTCAGTTCGACAAAGGTTTGGAAATCCTGAAAAAACTGAACATTAAAGCTTTGGTTATCATCGGTGGTGACGACAGTAACACAAACGCTTGTGTATTGGCTGAATACTATGCAGCTAAAAACGCAGGTGTACAAGTGGTAGGTTGTCCGAAAACAATCGACGGTGACTTGAAAAACGAAATGATTGAAACTTCATTCGGTTTCGATACAGCTGTTAAAGTTTATTCTGAGTTGATCGGTAACATCCAACGCGATGCTAACTCAGCAAAAAAATACTGGCACTTCATCAAATTGATGGGACGTTCTGCGTCGCACATCGGTTTGGAAGCTGGTTTGCAAACGCAACCAAACATCACTTTGGTATCGGAAGAAGTTGCTGAGAAAAAGCAAACTTTGGGCGAAATCGTTGACTACATGGCTGGCATCATCGCTAAGCGTGCTGAAAACGGTGAAAACTTCGGAGTTGCTTTGATTCCTGAAGGTTTGGTTGAATTCGTTCCTGAAATGAAAGCCTTGATTGCTGAGTTGAACGACTTATTGGCTGAAGGTTCTGAATCGGAAGCTAAATTCAAATCATTCACCGACAAAGCTGAAGGTCGTACTTTCGTTTCAAGCATCCTTTCTGCTGAATCAGCAAAATTATACAACTCACTACCTTCATTGATCGCTGACCAGTTGACTTTGGATCGTGACCCACACGGTAACGTGCAAGTATCATTGATCGAAACAGAAAAACTGTTGGGTGAAATGATTAAAACCCGTTTGGCTGAAATGAAAGCTGAAGGCAAATATGTTGGTAAGTTCGGTACTCAGTTCCACTTCTTCGGTTACGAAGGACGTTGTGCTGCTCCATCGAACTTCGATGCTGACTATTGCTACTCGTTGGGTTACACTGCATCTGTATTGATCGGATCAGGTAAAACAGGTTATATGTCAAGCGTTCGCAACACAACTGCTCCTGCTGACGCATGGATCGCTGGTGGTGTTCCTGTAACCATGATGATGAACATGGAAAAACGTCACGGACACATGAAACCGGTTATTCAAAAAGC
>QKCF01000234.1 GCA_003246935.1 Sunxiuqinia sp.
TGTCTTTGGGGATTAGAACTCGGCGTTTTTCGGAGTTCTTGGGAAAGCAATTACGTCGCGGATGTTGCCCATGCCGGTAACAAACAGGATGAAACGTTCGAAGCCTAATCCAAAACCAGCGTGAGGTACGGATCCATAACGGCGTGTATCCATGTACCACCACATTTCTTCTGCCGGAACACCCATCTCGTTCATACGGGTCATCAGTTTGTCGTAATCAGCTTCGCGTTCCGAGCCACCGATGATTTCACCAATTTGCGGGAACAATACGTCCATCGCAGCAACGGTTTTACCATCATCATTTTGCTTCATATAGAAAGCTTTAATGTCTTTGGGATAATCGGTCAGGATTACCGGCTTTTGGAAATGTTTTTCAACCAGGTAACGTTCGTGCTCACTTTGCAGGTCAATTCCCCATTCAACCGGGAACTGGAATTTACCTTTTTTATAGGGTTTTGAGTTTACCAGAATATCGATTGCTTCGGTGTAAGTACAACGAACGAAGTCGTTTGCCAGTACAAACTGAAGCTTTTCAATCAATTCCATTGAGCGTTGATCGGCAGGTTTGTTTTTCTCTTCTTCCTGCAGGCGTTTGCTCAGGAATTGCAGGTCATCCATGCAGTTGTCCAAAGCATACTTAATCAAAGACTTCAGGAACTCCTCGGCCAAATCCATGTTGTCTTTCAACTCGTAGAAAGCCATCTCTGGCTCAATCATCCAGAACTCGGCTAAGTGACGTGTTGTGTTTGAGTTTTCAGCACGGAATGTTGGACCAAACGTGTAAATTTCACCTAATGCAGTGGCTCCCAATTCACCTTCGAGCTGTCCCGAAACAGTCAGGTTGGTTGGACGTCCAAAGAAATCCTGTATGTGGTCAATTTCACCTTCATCAGTCATCGGAGGGTTTATTGCAGGTAAGGTTGAAACGCGGAACATTTGTCCGGCACCTTCAGCATCTGAACCGGTAATGATTGGTGTATGCAGGTAAACAAATCCTTTGCTGTTGAAATAGTTGTGGATGGCAAATGCCATCGCGTGGCGAATACGGAAGATTGCACTGAATGTAGCTGTACGGAAACGCAAGTGAGCATTTTCGCGCAAGAATTCAAGGCTATGCTTTTTCGGCTGAATTGGGTATTTCTCCGGATCGGCTTTACCGTAAATTTTAATTTCAGTTGCGTTCAACTCAACTGATTGGCCACTTCCTTGAGACTCAACTAATTCGCCGGTAACTGCCAGTGAAGTACTTGTATTGATGTCTTTCAGGAAAGCTTCTCCAAATTTCTCAACGTCGGCAACAACCTGCAAATTATGAATGGTTGAGCCGTCATTCAACGCGATGAAATTGACATTTTTGCTACCGCGTTTGGTTCTTACCCATCCTTTAACCAAAACTTGCTGACCTGTTTGTCCGCCAGCCAATACCTCTTTAATTTTCAGTCTTTTCATACTGTACGTATTTATTTTGCAGGTTACCTATGCTATGCTTTTAAAATTGAAAGAACAAAAGTACATTTTTCTGTTGAAAAACATTAATCGGATTACTTTAATGTTGAATCATTAGCAGTCAATTAACCTGAGTTAATTATTGAATTATGCAGCGATGTTTCAATTGGAATTTATTCAGATGACAGTCGGGTGTCATTCTGCTTCTATTTTGGGTGAGCATTCATGTTTAATTGTCAATTTCATTTCTAAACAAAAATTGATAATATTGCTGTGCAGTGAAAAGCTTTTATGGGAGTTCTCTATCAAAAACATTTGGCATTGACTGATGAGTCTTCGTTTGAACAGTTTTTCAAAACGAACTATCATTTGGCATGTCTGGTTGCTTTACGTTATGTAAAAAGCGAGCAGATTGCTGACGATATTGTGCAGGAGGCTTTTGTTACGCTATGGCAAAAAAGAGACGAATTAATTATTCAGACGAATTTGAAGAGCTACCTGTTGAATATGGTGCGGAATCGAAGTCTGAATTACCTGAGGGACGAGAAGCAAATGGATGAGATATCGGAAGCCAACATAAATTCAGATTTGGTTGACGATCCCAATGAGGACTTTTCAAAAGAAGAATTAGCCGTACATATCGCCAAAGCCATTGATGAGCTGCCAACTCAATGTAAAAAGGTTTTCGAGCTGGCCTATAACGAACGTTTAAGCTACAACGAAATTGCTTCAACCCTGAATCTGTCCAGGAATACAATTAAGACCCAGATGGGTATTGCCTATAAGATGATTCGGTTTAAACTTTCCACTTATTTCCTGAGTTTGTTTAGTTTCTCATTGCTTCGGAAGAAAAAATAATACCTCCTAAGTAGCAGGTTTATAGCCGAAAGTAAAATTTTCGTTAAAAAAATTCATTTTCTCTTCACCCTATCTGTGTTTTTTCGTGTCACTAAAGTGAGATGACAGAAGAAGCAAAAAATAAGTGGGAAGAATTAGCTGCTAAAATGCATGGAGAAGAAAGAGATTCTTCAGTGCATTTAGATGCAAGCGACGAGGATCTGGAAATCGCGCAGCAGATTTTTGATGTTCGCAACAAGGTTGCCCAACTCAAAAGATTGAAGTCTGCTGATAAGGTTTGGATCGGGGTTCGTGGAAATATTAATAGCGGCCGAAAGTTGTGGATCAGCTTTATGAAATATGCGGCTGTATTCGTTGTGGCAGCCTTGCTTACCAGTGGCCTGTTTCTGATGAAGACGCCTTCGGAAATGCCTGAAACCTTTGCTTGTATTTCTGCTCCCAACGGTCAAATCTCGAATGTGACACTTTTCGACGGTACTAACGTGTGGTTAAATGCCGGATCAAACCTAAAATATCAACAATCCTTCGGCAATAAAGACCGCGAAGTGTATCTGGAAGGTGAAGCGTTCTTTTCTGTAACTAAGAACCAGAAAATTCCCTTTGTTGTACACGCGGGTAATTCCGCAATTAAGGTGCATGGTACCCAGTTCAATGTAAAGGCTTACGAAAATGAGCCGGTCGTTGAAACTGTGTTGGTTGAAGGTAAAGTAGAGTTTATGTCCGCTGAGAAGGATGTAATGTTGAAGCCCGGGGAACAGTTGCTGTTTAGCAAGGGGTCGGGAGATGTGAAAACCAATCAAGTCGATACAGGTGAGTTTACTGCTTGGAAAGGAGGAAAAATTTACTTTAACAACGAAACGCTGCTGAACCTAACCAAACAGCTTGAACGTTGGTATGAAGTGAGTTTCTCGTTCGAAAACGAGCAGATTAAG
>QKCF01000099.1 GCA_003246935.1 Sunxiuqinia sp.
ATTACGGTTGTCGACACCATCCAGGCGAAGAAAGAATTTTACCCGGGAGCCATTTATCTGCACGACAGTGTGCAGTATAAATCCATCCAGCTGGATCTGGAAAGCAAAACCGCTTTCGTGAAAGAAGTCAATTCGAATTACTATACCGAGCCCCATAAACCGGGAGAAATTGTGGTCTTAACCGAACACGAACATGTAAAAGAGAATCGCATCAACCGCTTCTTTGGCGACGTTAGGGTTACAGTCATGGTAACCGGCTTCAAAATGGTTGAGTTTAATACCCATCAAAATCTTGGTTACGCCGAGCTTGCTGAAATCCTGCGCACCAAAATGGATACTGAAGCTTGCTGGATAGAAATTCCCGATATCGTGGTACGTACTTTTGTAGCCACAGGAAAAGCACCGGCACTGGAACAAGGTGCCCCCGAAGGAAAAATCCCCCGCTTCGATTACAGCGAAGGGTTGGTGCACTGCTTCAAGGCGGCTGCATCCATGCGGGTAATGGCTACAGAAAGTGATTTGGGGGGCGACATTTTTTCCTTTGTTGATGCCGAGAGCAAACGAACCAAATACGCCGTTGTACTTTACGACAGCTACCCGGGAGGTTTAGGATTCTCGGAAAAGGTATTCGAATACATCGGGCAGATCATTCAAGATGCCGGAAAACTAGTCAAGGAATGCAGCTGTAAAAATGGCTGTCCCGTATGCGTAGGCGATGCCCGTATCGATAAAAATCTAATCCTTTGGGCACTCCGCAACTTCTTCAAAGAACTGCCCTCTCCGCTGTCGGGCGTCATTGGCGAACGAATAAACCAACAGCAGGAATCGGCATTACCGAAACTAAAATGGGAAGAGGTAAAGTCGAACTGGGGAGAATTATTAAATCGTTTCCAACAGGAAAACCGCTTTGGTGCCAGGTTTTTGAAAGAAGTTTTACGCGTAGAACAAACTGCCGAAATGATCGTGCTTTATCTACCCACAAGCATCTTAAAAATTGCCAACGACGACACGGTGATCAAAGGCTTAAAATCAGAATTACTGCATCTGGTGAAAACGCCGGACGTATTCACCCTCTCACTTCGGGCCGGCGATGAAATTGATCATCGCAAAGAGTTAAAGCTTCGCAGAATGATGGGCGGAAAAGACAACGAAGAGAAGTAGAGAAGAAAGCTGCAAGCTACTAGCTGCAAGCAATAAGATGCAAACAGGAATTATTCCTCTTTTGTCAGCAAAGCCTTAGCGAAAGCTTTTGAGAACGACTTTTCACCGACAGAATCGAAGGCGCAAACAAGCTCTTTTTCATCGACAGAAACCACTGTACCCACACCATACTTTTTGTGTTTTACGGTGCAGTTGATTGGCCATTCTTCAGTTTCTGCCTCTATTGACTTTTCAATAACAGGAGCTGCCGTTTCGCGCTGTACTAGTAATGCACCCGGTATAGCATTCAGGAAATAAGAGGGTTTGGGCTCAGCATTGCGCATCGTGGGCTGACCATGCCAGCCAATCTCCACCACATTCTTTCCACGGGTCATCGCCACAAACAGCAGGCGCTTCTCTTCTTTCACATTCATGCTGCCATTATTGTGTTGTGCCAAGGGAATAATGCCTGTATTCGCTCCGGCAATATAAACTCGATCGAACTCCAGCCCTTTCGAAGCATGAATCGTCAGCAGGTGAACGCCATTTCCCATTTCCTTAATTCGCCCGTTAATCTGGAAAGTACCTTCGAGAATAACCTGATCCAACGCAACCCGAAAGATAGTGGCCGGCTCTCCCCAACCGTTCTCCTGCATGTATCGACTTAGTTGCTCCCAAGCCTCCGAAATATTGGCAAGGTATGCCTGATGATGAATCGACGTTGGTTTCAAAATAGGGCGCATCCCCAGAAAGTCAATTAAAGCATTGGACGACGAGTCGATCTGCTGCAAGAACTCAGCTTCAAACCGCTCAATCTGGGCCAATAGCTGCAAGTGCTCTTTGGGCTGATCCTTTCGCCTTTCCAGGTATTGCCTCAACGCCCCAGGCACTGTTGTTCCCTCCGCCCGACGATGCAATGCTTGCATCAAGGTTTTAGTTCGCTTAACTGCGCCAAAAGTCGAATCACAGATCACTGCCAGACAGGCATCAATATCATTAGGATTAACACATAGTTTGAAAACTCGGAGCAGGAAAGCCTGCGCCAGATTTTCATGCAGTTCCTTCCGAGCAACCAACTGAAACGGTATATTGGCCTGTTCAAAGACCGTCTCTACGATTTTAACCTGTTGGTGAGTGCGAAACAGAATAGCCACTGAATCCAGCGACTCGCCCTGATTTTGGATGCTTAGCATTTGCTCTCGTAAGTAAAAAGCCTCCTGTTGATCGTCGAAATGGCGAACCAGTTCAATCGGTGTTCCGCTTTGGCGGGTGGCCACCAAGGCTCCTTCATGCTGGTAAAGCAAATTGCCTGCAGCCGATAAAATAGACTCGGTGCTGCGGTAATTTTGTGGAAGCTCCATCCTCACAGCATTCCACTGCGCCTGAACTTCCTGAAATAAGTTCTCCTTACTCCCACGCCAGCCGTAAATACTCTGATTTTGATCGCCAACCACAAACAGCTTCGTATTCTCAGTCCTGAGATTTTCAATCAGCTGTAATTGGTCTTCACTGCAATCCTGAAACTCATCCACAATAATCCACTCCGGAGCCGAAGGTACTTCCTCCTTCAGCAATTGATTACACAAGTTAATCAGGTCGTCGAAGTCCATCGTATTATTGAGGCGTTTTTCATCCTCAGCCAACTCTACCAAGCGCACAAAATCATCTTCCGATTTCATGTTCCCCATCAACAGTTCATCCTCCTGCCGGTACTTTCGCCAGCGTTTGGCCAACTGATTCTGATATTTAATCGTGAGATTCTCCTTCGCAATAAGCCGCTCCAGAAATTCCTGCTTTTCCTGTTCATCCAGAATCAGGAAACCGGCCTTGAATCCTAATTTCCCCAAAGCCGGATGCTCTTGCAAAAGCTGACGGGCAACCCCATGAAAAGTTCCCAAATAACGCAACTGCTCATTGATAGCCGGATTAACTTCGCCCAAAAACGAAGCGATACGCTCTTTAATTTCCCGCGCAGCCTTGTTGGTGAACGTAAGCACAACCATCCGGTCAAAAGGAACTTTCTCAATAAAATGCAGATAGAACAGTTTCGCGATTAAAACAGTCGTTTTGCCGCTGCCAACCATGGCCGAAAGAAGGACATGTTGCGCCGGGTAAAATACCGCATGCCGCTGATAGTTATTTAAGCGATAAAAGGTTTTCCCCAATTTGACATCCACTTGTCCTATTCGCGCAATCTCGTCGCGGTAATCCGTTAGCGGCCGGTTAATATCCCGTTCGTCCGACGAAAACAAAGCCTGCCCTTCTGCTTCGAATGCATTAGCCAATTGATCAAAACTACTTTGTGATCCCCGGATTCGTGAATGCAAACGCTTCAAACTCATAATTGATGAATGATTGGCCGTTAGTGCCCTATTACAGCGTATCCTTTGCCCTGATTTCTACGCGCCGAATTTTACCACTGATCGTTTTGGGCAGCTCTTCCACAAATTCAATTACACGAGGGTATTTATATGGTGCCGTTACTTCTTTAACGTGATTTTGTAATTCCGTTATAAGATCAGAACCTGCTCTATGCTTACTTTCATGCGACAGTACTACCGTAGCCTTCACCACTTGTCCGCGTATTTCGTCAGGAACACCGGTGATGGCACATTCAACAACATCAGGATGCGTCATCAACGCACTTTCCACTTCGAAAGGCCCGATACGGTATCCTGAACTTTTAATGACATCGTCGGCCCGCCCCACAAACCAGAAATAGCCATCTTCATCGCGCCAAGCCAAATCACCCGTATAGTATACACCGTCGACCATTGCTTCATCAGTCAGCTTCTGATTTCTGTAGTAACCTTTAAACAGTCCGGATGGATAATGCTTCCCGCAACGAATTACAATCTGTCCCTGTTCTCCGGCTTGAGCAGGCACGCCTTCCGCTGTCAACAAATCGATATTGTAGTGCGGATTAGGCAATCCCATCGAGCCGGGTTTAGGGGGAATCCACGGAGAAGTAAACACGGTAAGCGTTGTTTCGCTTTGTCCGTAACCTTCACGCAACCGAATACCCGTCAAACTGTAGAACTTGTCGTAAACTTCCGGATTTAAAGCTTCGCCGGCAATAGTACACCACTCCAAGGCCGATAAATCGTACTTGCTCAAATCTTCGCGAATTAAAAAGCGAAAAATTGTTGGCGGAGCACAAAGCGATGTTACCTGGTATTTTGAAAGAACCTCAAGAATTGCTGAAGGTGTAAATTTTTCGTGATCGTATACAAAAACAGTGGCCCCCACCAACCATTGTCCATACAGTTTTCCCCAAACAGCTTTTAGCCATCCGGTATCAGCAATCGTTAGGTGCAAACTATCTTCGTGCAGGTTTTGCCAGTATTTGGCGGTAATGATATGGGCCAGTGGGTAAACACTGTCGAGCATAACCATCTTCGGATCGCCGGTGGTTCCCGATGTAAAACTAACGATAAGCGGATCATCATTCTTCGTTGGTTCATTCGGGCGCTCAAAAGGCTGCGCGTTTTTGATGCCAGCCTGAAAATCCTCCCATCCCTCAGGGATATCGGGACCAATTGAAATCAGATGTTCAACCGTTGGCGACTTTGGCATAGCACCATTTACATGATTGAGGATTGACGCATCGCCATCACAAATAATCGCTTTAATCGATGCAGCATTAGCGCGGTAAACAATATCTTTTGAAGTTAACAGGTGTGTTGCAGGGATGATTACCGCTCCAATTTTATGCAAGGCAATAATGGTAAACCAAAATTCGGCCCGTCGCTTTAAGATGGCCATAACCATGTCGCCTTTTTGAATCCCCAACGACGCAAAATATCCTGCAGTTCGATCAGTAATCTCTTTCAAACCACCAAATGTATATCTTCGGCTCTCCCCTTGGTCATTAGTCCAAAGCAGCGCTTTTTTATCAGGGGCTTCTGCCGCCCAGCCGTCAACTACATCGTAAGCAAAATTGAAATCTTCGGGAATAACTACTTCATAATTGGCTTTAAAATCCTCAAAATCATTAAATGCCGTTTGCTTTAAATACTTCTCAATCATATCACTTCTCTTTCTTTCACCGTTCTGTTAGACTCATGAGGGTCCAAAAATCAACCTTTAGATGCAAAAAACCTCTATTCCAATTCTTTAGAATAACCGAAACTTGGTTAACTAAATGATTTAACTTTTATAATCAATTTCACTAAGCCCTCTCTAAATAAGACAGTTGCAAAGGTAAGATTAATTCCCGGGCATTAAAACTATTTTTCAACAGCAAAAGCCTCACTTATCGGAAATATAACAACGAACAGTTCTCGAAGAATTGCTGAAATTAATCATTTTGCTGCGGATACTTTTTACGCTTAATCAATTCCGCCTTTCGAATGTAGATCGCTTGTAAAGGCTTATCACTGGCGTCTGTTTTTACTGCAGCAATACTGTCAACAAGGTTCATGCCTTGTACGACTTCGCCAAACACCGTGTAATTCTGATCTAAATGTGGAGAACCGCCCTGCGTTTTATAGATTTCGCGATGCGCTTCGGGGATATGGTATTTGGGCATTGTTTCCAACTGTTTTTGCGTTAACTCATTCAGCTTATCCTGAATAGCAGGTATTTCATCCTCTTGGGTACTATCGGCATAACATGCCTGCAATTGCGTAACCAGTTTCTCATTAGCGGGATCGTTAATCACCTGGTTGTAAGCACGCCACTCATTAATGCGTTGCTCCGCCCGGTTTAGCGTACTGTCGTTCTGAACTTTACCTTGAATAATGGTAAAATGCAAATCGGCCGATGCTTGGGTCGGGTTGGTTTCATCTCCTTCGCGGGCGGCGTTTACAGCACCCCTGCGGTGGAATAAATCAGCGCGAAACTCGGCCGGAATAAGTCCTGCTTTTTCGTTGGGAAGATCCTTCCCTGTTTGAATCAGGAACTTGTTTATAACACGATAAAAGTCCATACTGTCCAACTCGTGTGCATTTACCTTTGCAATAAAGTTATTGCGGTGCAAGGGCGTCTCGTCCGACAATCGGAGCACAATAGTTCCGTAATCGGTATACAAAGCCACATCTTTTTGCAGATCCTTTTGGTGAACTCCGTCACTGATCATCGGGTTGCACGAGCAACAAAGCATTAAAGCAATCAGGCCATGGCCAGCCAGCAATTTAAACCGCCCTATTCCTGATCGGCTTCTCTTGGGATTAACATTCATCATATATTCTTTTTGAGGTGTTTTGTTGAAGCAACCAAAAATAGAACCTTTCTTCAAATTCAAAAAGAAAGAAAATCAGACAACTCAAAGCATGGCAAAGACCATTCGACGCGAAACAGAAATTCGACGCGAAACAATAACCCAATCCGATAAATACCGTTATAGAAGACAAAAACATCTTCAACCTATCAAAATAACCAGATTACAACAGCGATAGCACGGACATAATTTATACGGGAGGACTAACATGTTGAATTTTTACAAAATCGTTAAAGAAAATCTGAACTTTAACCGGTTTCAATACCGCGATACAGTTTGTTTGGAATACACCTGCCCAATTGAAGCCGAACAAATTGGCATTTTCTCGCGAAACGATTATCTGGTATACGTACTAAGCGGAAAGAAAACTTACAAAACAATGACCGGAGAATGGACTTTGAAGCCGGGACAAACGCTGTATTTGAAAAAAGGAGCCGAAGTTATTCACCAATATTTTGATGACGAATACTGTATGTTGGGCTTTTTTATTTCCGACGAGCTCATCCGCGAAACCATCAACGATATGAAAGGAAAAGTCCCCCTGCCACGGGCGGAAAACCCTGAAGAATTCACTGCGAGAATGGTGAAGTCATCCGAATACCTTGAAGGTTATTTTCATTCCATGCTGACCTACTTCAGAGGCATTAACCGCCCTCCCGACCATATTCTTGTTTTAAAGTTGAAAGAGCTTTTGATGAATCTCATCAGCTGCGATCCGGCACTTACGTCCTACTTCAGCAGCATCGCTGAAACCGACCGACCGTCGCTGCAACAGATTATGGAGAAAAACTACTGCTTCAACCTGCGAATTGAAGACTATGCAGAGCTATGTCACCGCAGCCTATCGACTTTCAAACGTGAGTTTCAGCAAATTTACGACACAACTCCAGGCAAATGGATTATGAAACGCCGGATAAAACATGCCGCAAATTTGCTGG
>QKCF01000271.1 GCA_003246935.1 Sunxiuqinia sp.
GAGTACAACTTTCAAACCAACGAGGAGGAATACGTACAACGCGAATACCTCAATTCAGACTTTGCGCTGTCGTTAACCCAGAACGTTGCCCTAACCGGAGGTAGCTTTTTCCTCAACTCCGATTTGGGCATGGTAAAAAACCTCGGCGATAATCAGAATGACAGCTACCAGTCGACCCCAATCAGTATTGGGTACCAACAAACGTTGAATGGGTACAACGCTTTAAAATGGGAAGCGAAAATTGAACCGTTAAAATTTGAGAAAGCGAAAAAAGAACTAATCGAGTCGCGCGAGTCACTTTCGATTAAAGCCTCAGAAAAGTTCTTCAACCTGGTCGATGCACAAATACAGCTAAATATTGCACAAAACAACCTCGCCAGCAGCGACACCCTTTACCGATTGGGCAAAGGCCGTTTCCAGGTGGGAACCGTGACCCAGGACGACTTGTTAACACTGGAACTTAACCTGCTGAAGGCAAAACAATCCTTAAACGAATCGAACTCCGAAGTTCAGCGGGCGCAGGCCGACCTGAACTCTTTCCTCGGGCTCGACAAAAACACAGCTATCGAGTGTATCATTCCATCTGAGATTCCAACAATTCAAATTGATGTCAGCGAGGCCATTCAAAAAGCAACGACCAACAATCCGTTCTCTCTCGAACAACAACAGCAACTACTTGAGCAAAATGAAACCGTGGCCAAAGCAAAGGCTGAAGCCGGCTTCAGCACAAGCATATATGCCATTTACGGATTAGATCAATCGTCCAGTGAATTCTCAGAAGTTTACAAAAATCCGGATAACAGTCAACGCCTCCGCTTAGGTGTCAGCATTCCCATTGTCGACTGGGGACGCAGAAAAGGTCGTTACCAGATGGCACAGTATAACCGGGAAGTCGTAAAAGCGACAATCGAGCAGGACAGAATTGATTTTGAGCAAGAGCTTTTCCAGGATGTCATCGAATTCAACCTGCAGGCAGAACAAGTGAAAACAGCCGGCTTGGCAGACACCGTGGCCCAAAAAGGATACAATGTAGCACTGCAGCGATTCCTGATTGGCAAAGTGGACGTGGTCAAACTTAATAGTTCCCGCAACGACCTGGAGACGGCCCGTCGCTCATACATTTCTGCCGTGCGTAAATACTGGAACTATTATTATACGCTGCGCATGAAAACGCTGTTTGATTTTGTGGAAAATGAAACACTATCTGCCGAGTACGACAAACTTCTTGAAAAATAATCGTCATGGAGAAGAAAAAACTAATACTCATAGGAAGTATCGTAGCCATCCTGCTCATTGCCGCTTCTATTATCCTCATGGAAAGTACAGAATCGAGCAACAGCAAACTGATTAAACGAGGAACACTGCAAGCTGTAGTTTCGGGACGTGGCGAAGTTCAAGGTGAAAAATCAGTCCGAATCGAAATTCCCGATGTACTGCAAGACAACCAACTGCGCGTATGGAGTTTCAAAATAAACGATCTCATTCCAGAAGGTAAGAAGGTCAAAAAAGGCGACTTCATCGCTCAACTTGATCCAAGCCAGTTAGTGAACAACATGCGTGAACGGCAAACCGAAAAAGAAAAGTTTGACGCCGACCTGCGAAACGCAATAATTGACAGTACGGTAAACCTGACCGCCAAACGAGAAGATATTACCAATGCCAAGCTGGAACTACAATACAAGCTAATAGACCTCGACATGGCTGAATTTGAATCCGGAGCAGAGCAACGAAAAGCAAAAATGGCCTATCAGAAAGCTCAAATAGCTTTGAACAAAGCCAAACGGGATTACCTGCTAGAAAAAAACCGCATGAAAACACGTATTCTTCGCTACGAATCCAACGCCAAACAGCGAGACGAAATCATCAATAAATTCCAACGCGCACTGGCTGCAGTACGGATCACCTCTCCCGGCGATGGCATTGTGATGATCAGTGAAGACTTCTTGGGCAAAAAGCTTACAAAAGACAGTCGGATCAGCACGTGGATGCCTTTATTGGCAACACTCCCCGATATGTCGTCAGCTATCGTTGAAACGTACATCAAGGAAATCGACATCACCAAGATCAGCCTTGGCGACTCCGCTCAGATCACTGTCGATGCCATCCCGAATAAAGTATTCAGTGGCAAAGTGATTAAAGTAGCTAACATGGGAGAGGACAAAAGTGGATTCGATATGAAAGTATTCCGTGTCGTCATTCGCTTCGACTATGTTGACAGTGACCTGAAGCCAGGGATGACCTGCAACAATGATATTATTTTTGCCAGTTACGAAAATCAGCTATTAGCACCATTAAAATCCATTTTTTCAAAAGGTGAAAATCGGGTTGTTTACCTGAAGCGAAAAGGAGAAATTATAGAACAACCCGTTAAAACAGGAGCTGAAGACGAAGAAAACGTAGTAATTCTTAACGGTCTGCAAGAAGGCGACCGTGTTTTGCTGCATCAGCCGTCAAACGAAGACATCTGAAAACAACAATAATCGAATGACCCCGGCATCTGTCGGGTTCCTTTTTTGAATTCGTGCAACTTTTGTGCAACAAGTTAAAAAGGATCGCTATTATCGGCTCTAAAAGAACGAAAAAAAGGATGGCCAAACCACAAAAGATTTTATCTTTGTTAGCCTATTTAGAATTTCAAAAACCAAAATATTTACGTTATGAAAGTTACTGTAGTCGGTGCTGGTGCTGTTGGCGCAAGTTGCGCTGAATATATTGCAATTAAAGATTTTGCTGACGAAGTAGTATTAATCGATATCAAAGAAGGTTTTGCAGAAGGTAAAGCAATGGACCTGATGCAAACTGCCTCATTGAATGGTTTTGATACGAAAGTTACTGGCACAACGAACGATTATTCAAAAACAGCAGGTAGCGATGTTGCTGTTATCACAAGTGGTATTCCTCGTAAACCGGGAATGACTCGCGAAGAATTGATCGGCATCAACGCCGGAATTGTAAAAACTGTTTCTGAAAACCTGATCAAATATTCACCGAATGTTATTTTGATTGTTGTAAGTAACCCAATGGACACCATGGCTTACTTGGCACACAAAGCAACTGGCCTTCCTAAAAACCGCATTATCGGTATGGGTGGTGCATTGGATAGTGCTCGTTTCAAATATCGTATTGCCGAAGCATTGGATTGTCCTCAGTCTGATGTATCTGCAATGGTTATCGGTGCTCACTCTGATACAGGTATGGTTCCATTGATCGAGAAAGCTGTTCGCAACAGTGTTCTTGTTTCTGAATTTCTTTCTGCAGAGAAAATGGCAGAAGTTGTTGAAGCAACTAAAGTTGGTGGTGCAACCCTTACTAAGCTTTTAGGAACAAGTGCATGGTACGCTCCGGGTGCTGCTGTATCTGAATTAGTACGCGCAATTGCTTTGGATTCAAAGAAAATGTTCCCTTGCTCTGCATTATTGGAAGGCGAATATGGCCAAACTGATATTTCGTTAGGTGTTCCTTGTATTTTAGGTAAAAACGGTATCGAAAAAATCGTTGAGATTTCTCTTTCTGATGCTGAAAAAGCGAAATTTGACGAAAGTGCTGAAGCTGTAAAAGCAGTTAACGCGATGTTGTAATTTGAACGAATAAGTTCCGAAATATTGAAAATGCCATTGCCCTCGCAATGGCATTTTCTTTTTTATCAGCTCCGAAAAGCACTACTTTAAAAGCTACATCCAATCAACTTATCCGAAAAGTCATCAATCTGACTATCTTTAGCCTCTCAGAACATGTATTGTCCCAATTAATGAAGAAACTATTCAGAAAAACGATTGAATTACCGTTGGAGATTGTCGAGCTCGAGGAGCACAACTACCACCTCATGTTAAAAAGCCGCCTTTCAAACGGCGACGAAGCTTGGTGGATTGTTGATACCGGCGCTTCCAAAACAGTTTTCGATCGCAACCAGGGACAATACTTTAGCCTGGTCGATAACACGAGCCGGCAACAATACCAAAGTGCAGGTATTAACGAGGGAATGGTGGAGACCAAAGTCGGCAACATTTCCAAGATTCAGTTTGGACAAATCAAAATTAAAAACCTGAAGGTCGCCCTAATCGACCTGAAGCACGTTAACGAAATTTATCAACGTTACCATGACAAACACGTAGCTGGTCTCTTGGGAAGCGACGTTTTAGCCAACTACGGTTGCCAAATCGACTACCTGAACAAATCGATTACGTTTCAGACCAAACCAATGCTTTAACGGGCAAAAAATCTGTTTTAAAATAGATTTAACAGGTGCACTCTTTTCCTAAAAATGAATATATTTGCGACCTGTTGAACCAAATTTAAAAGGGGAAAATCCCGTCTCAACACAAAACCGATTCAATGAAAGTCAAAAAATACATGACCCGAAAAACGATTTACCGCATGCTTCTTTGCATGGTGGTTGTCTTGTCGGCTGTATTATTTGACGCTTACCACCAAGGCTCTCCAATCGCAACAAAAAGCCCGGCAAGCCAGTCTGAGTCATCTCAAAGCATCGTTTCCACACCTGAATTTTGTGTCAATCCCGTCAGCACATTCCGTCTGATTCACGGAGCCGACAAGCTTCTTTCAGGTTTAGTATTTACCGGAACAAATAATAAGCTTTTAGCCGAGTCCTATAATAATCGCTCGTATCATTCATTACAAGCCGAATCCCTAAACAGGGACAACTTCTTCCTGCTTTCGGCTCATTTCATGAAATTTAACTGTTGTCACCACACCAATCCCGACGACAGTTCTGCCTCAGCTTAATGTATACTCCTATTCCAGCCTATGTTATGGCATTGGGAGAATTACGCCTTTTTTACACTTCAAGAAATTCAATTTAAAAACGATAGATTTTAAAATCACAACAAATGCAAAACAAAGGATTAATCAGAATTTTTGCCATTCTATTGGCTCTGGTTTGTGTTTACCAGCTGACTTTCACCTACGTCGCAAAGAAGGTTGAAAAAGATGCTCGCGAATATGCACAAGGAGACAAAATGAAAGAGCTTGTTTACCTTGACTCTGTTTCCGGCACAACCGTTTACAACTTCCTTGGCTTAAAACACTACACTTACAAAGATGTAAAAGCTCTGGAAATGAACTTGGGTCTTGACTTAAAAGGTGGTATGAACGTTACCCTTGAGGTTTCTGTTGCCGACCTGATCAAGTCTTTATCAAACTACAGCACCGATACAACGTTCAACGCTGCCTTGGCTCGTGCAACAAAAATGCAACGTAACAGCCAGGACGACTTCGTAACCTTATTCGGAAAAGCATTCGAAGACATTGATCCGAACGCGCAGCTAGCTGCAATTTTCAGTACTTGGGAGTTGAAGGATAAAGTGAAAACAACTTCAACAAACTCAGAAGTAATGCAGGTGATCCGCACCGAAACGAACGCTGCAATTGATAATGCATTCCAGATTATCCGTTCTCGTATCGACCGCTTTGGTGTTGCTCAACCAAACATTCAAAAGCTTCAAACTCCAGGACGTATCCTGGTTGAATTGCCGGGTATCGACAACCCTGAACGTGTTCGTAAATTGTTACAAGGAACTGCAAACCTGGAGTTCTGGGAAACATACGACAACCGCAATAACGAAATTTCTCCAGTGTTGATGCAGATCAACGAAGTGATCAAAGAAGTTCAGTCGTTAGACGAAGACAAAGAAGCTGCAACAACAGAAGAAGCAACAACTGCAACTGCTGCTGCTGACACAGCGAGCAACAGCTTGTTAAATGAAATGGAAAGCTCTGCAGACACTGCAGCTGTTGACCAAATGGCTGACTTCAAAAAACAATATCCATTGTTTTCTGTATTACAGCCTGCAACTACTCCTGACGGACAAGTTTACCCAGGTCCTATTGCAGGTACTGCACACTTTAAAGATACTGCGGCTGTTGACGCTTACCTGAATATGCCTCAGGTGAAAGCTGTTATTCCAAGAAGCATGAAGTTCATGTGGACTTCAAAACCAATCGACGAAGGTGGTAACTATTTCCGTTTGATCGCTATTAAAGTAACAGGCCGCGACGGTCGTGCGCCATTGGACGGTGGTGTAATTGTTGACGCTCGTCAGGACTACGAACAATTCGGAAGCCGCCCTGAAGTATCAATGACCATGGACAGTGAAGGTGCTAAAACATGGGCTCGTTTGACTAAAGACAACGTCGGTAAGTCAATTGCGATTGTTTTGGATGGTTATGTTCGCTCATACCCAACCGTAAACGGCGAAATCACAGGAGGTCGTTCAAGCATCACCGGTTTGGAATCGGTTGAAGAAGCAAAGGACTTGGCAAACATCCTGAAATCAGGTAGAATGCCTGCTCCTGCACATATTATCCAGGAAGAAATCGTTGGACCTTCATTGGGTCAGGAAGCGATTAACAGCGGTTTATGGTCGTTCGTTATCGCCTTCGCCCTTGTATTGGTTTATATGTTGTTCTTCTATAGCAAAAAGGCTGGTTTGGCTGCAAACTTTGCCCTGATTGCCAACTTATTCTTCATCATTGGTGTATTAGCATCAATCGGTGCTGTATTAACATTGCCTGGTATCGCCGGTATCGTATTAACGATCGGTATGTCGGTGGATGCGAACGTATTGATTTACGAACGTATTCAGGAAGAAATTAAATCAGGTAAAGGTCTGAAACTGGCAATCACCGACGGTTACAAAAACGCTTATTCTGCAATCATCGACGGTCAGGTAACTACTTTGTTGACTGGTATCGTTCTTTATTTGTTCGGTTCAGGTCCAATCAAAGGTTTCGCAACTACTTTGATCATCGGTATCTTTACTTCGTTGTTCTCTGCAATTTTCTTGACTCGTTTGACTTTCGAACGTCAGTTATCTAAAGGTAAGAACATTACTTTCACGTCGAAAATGACCGACCATTGGTTGCGTGACGCGAAAATCAAATTCCTTGAAAAACGTAAAATTGCTTACGTTATTTCCGGAGCATTAATCGTGATCTCGTTGCTGTCAATTTTCACTCGTGGCTTCAACTACGGTATTGACTTCAAAGGGGGTCGTACTTATGTTGTTCGTTTCGACGAAGACGTGAAAGTTGCTGAAGTAGGTAAAGCCTTAGCGGGCGTTTACGGCGAAGCTCCTGAAGTGAAAACTTTCGGTGGTAACAACCAGGTTAAAATCACAACTGAATACAAAATCGACGAATTGTCAACTGAAGTTGATGAAGAGGTTGACGAATTGATGTTGAAGGGTCTGCAACAAGGCGGTTTCATCGGCAACGATGTTACAATGGCTAAGTTCGATTCAGACTTCCGCATGAGTTCACAAAAAGTTGGAAGATGCGATGATCGCCATCGGCTTCTCATTGTTGATCATCTTCCTTTACATCTTACTTCGTTTCCGCAACTGGCAGTATGGTTTGGGTGCGATCATCGCATTGGCGCACGATACTATCATCACTCTTGGATTCTTCTCATTATTGCATGGATTCCTGCCATTTTCGCTTGAAATCGACCAGGCATTCATCGCAGCAATCCTGACAGTGGTAGGTTACTCGATCAACGATACCGTGGTTGTATTCGACCGTATCCGTGAGTATTTCCAAATTCACCCGAAACGCTCTGAAGAAGTCAACATGAACGAAGCGATGAACTCAACGCTGCGTCGTACCTTCAGTACTTCGTTGAGTACATTTGTGGTAATTTTGGCCATCTTCCTGTTTGGTGGTACTTCAATCCAAGGTTTCACATTTGCCTTGTTGATTGGTGTGGGTGTGGGTACTTACTCTTCAATCTTCGTAGCAACTCCAATTGTTTACGATACCTACAAACAAGTTGAAAAAGCACAAGTAAAGAAAGCTGCGAAGTAATTCCGGCAATCAGCATAAAACTGAAAGCCTCCGGTAACAACCGGGGGCTTTTTTATTTGTCCTTTTTTTCCGATTCGGCTAAACTAAGGAAGTCGTAAAAGTGTTTGTATATTTGCCTAAAATTTTGATACATGACGGCTTCATTGTTATTTATTAGCGGCGGCGAGATTGTCGTTGTTTTTTTGGTTGCACTGCTATTTTTCGGTTCGAAAGCGATACCCGATATCGCAAAGACTCTTGGCAAAGGATTACGTGAATTTAAGAAGGCGACCAACGAAATACAGCGGGAACTGGAAGGCAGTACTGGCGATTTTAAGCGAGAGATTGATGATATTCGGTCAACCGTAAAACGCGAAACGACACGCATATCGGAAGACGTGAAACAAGTATCGAAAAAAATTGAACAAGAAGGCGAGAGTGTGAGCAAATCAATTGAGAACGACATCAATCAAAAATAACCCCATCTTTTCATGATCAATCTTATTTTATATACCGCAGCAATGCTGCTTTGCTTCGTATTGCTGGCCCGAATTGTTGACAAATTTTTTGTGATTTCGCTCGACCGGATTTCGCACGATTGGAAACTGTCGTCGGATGCAGCCGGTGCAACCTTAATGGCCGTTGGGTCGAGTGCGCCGGAACTTTTTGTAGCCTTGTTTGCCGTATTGAAACCAGGTGATCACGACGCCATAGGGATTGGGAGTATCGTGGGGAGCGCTTTG
>QKCF01000393.1 GCA_003246935.1 Sunxiuqinia sp.
GTCTTTTTGCGTCGCTGCACCTCAACTTTCATTTTGGCTCCTTCCGGCTCTTCAGCCTTTGCTCCCGTAAAGTATTGTTGTGCCCCCTTTCGAAACGTGTAGGTCCCGAAAGCCGTGTACGGCTCGTCTTCACCCGGTTCCTTTGGATCAATAATGGTCTCCATCCATTTATTCAATCCTCCCTGCATCACATAGGTGCTTTTGTAGCCCAGTCTTTTGGTCAGTACCCAAGCCTGGTCGGCGGCGATGTCGTCATTCGACACAAAAACAACCCGTGTTCCGGGAATGCCGAAATAAGTTAAGCTTGATGGATTAATCAGACTATCGAGCGGAACATTAATCGCTCGCGGCAAAGCATATTTCTCAAATTCAGAAGAAGGCCGAACATCGATGATTTCAAGCGACGGATCACCATGAATAATCATTTCTGCCACTTGATCGGTATTTACATATCGAGTAGGCTGAACCATCTCAACCAGCAATTGTTGTGGCTCAATCTGTTTTAGTCCTGGCTCATAATTAACCATCACAGTACCGACAGCCAGAACCAACATTAGAATTGTCAGGTAGATATAATTTCTGTTCATTTGCTAGAATTTATATTCGGTCATGTTTTTGCGAACACGCTTCTCAATCAACATTGTTCCCCAAAAAGCAGCTAGTGCAACCACGGTGAAAGCCAATGCAACCCAGGAAGCCGGAATACCAAAAGCTTCAGTAATGGTCATATTCCCCAGATCTCCACTGCTGTAAAAATCGCCAAACAGAGGGAATGTTTCAGAGAACACAAAAATACCAAGATAAAGGCCGATGGTAAACACAATGCCATCAAGCTTGCCAATTGCGACTGCTGTAAAGCTGGTTCCCGGGCAAAAACCACCCATAATAAAACCAATCCCCATGATGACACCTCCAACAATCATCGGGGTGAGATAAGTAGGCAGGATAAATATTTTTGACAGGTCGAGCCAGCCAAAATAGCTGAAATAAAGCAAACCGACCATAGCCACAATCAACGCCGTGAAGAATACGCGTAAAACCACAAAGTTGTAGCCATAAAAAACGCCGACGATGTTTCGTGAAGAAGAGAAACCGGAGGCTTCGAGAATAAACCCAAAAGCAATGCCCAGAATAAGGGCAATGACGAAGTCCCAGCCAGTTCCGATTATACCGTTAGGAATTAATGGACACATATTTTAATTTTTTAATGATTAATGTTGAATATTTATTGACTGTCTGTAATTGACCAGCTCGTTCATTAACGACTAATCAATAATCATTAATAAACTCTAAATCCACAACTTGCGGAAGAAATAGGCAACGGCGTAACCGGTTCCGAAAATGGCAAACATCACAACCGCTCCCCCCAGAGCGAATGTTGCCGTACCACTCAGCGCAGCGCCACTTGTACATCCGCGGCCAAACTGACTACCAATTCCGAATAGCATACCACCGATCAGCGCAAAGATGAGGCGGGTTTTACTTGTAATTCTCGGGCTGTGTTCAGTACGCAACTTTTTAACACGTCCAAATACAATTCCTGAAAGCAAGCCCCCCAGAAAGATCCCTATGGTTTCAAATACCAGCCATGTGTACATTGGAGAATGATCGTCGCTAATAAACTTCTTCATGTAGGCATTCGACTCCGCTTGCTCCGGCGTAAACACATGAGCCGTAGTTACCACTGTACTTTTAATTGCACCGCTGGCCCCCAAACCGCGTCCCGTTATCAAAACGGTGACCAGTACAAGAAGCCCTAACAACACACCACCCAAGTAGGGATTAATGTATTTAGGTTCTTTATTTATTGTTTGATGTTTATTCATAGTAGGTCTATTTTTTAATGATCAATATAAATAACGGGTAATTTGTCCTGCCTCAACCATGATGAAACGGAACATTAAACCTCCAAAGAGGATGAGAACCGCTGGCAGCCACTTCGGAACATGATACCCTAATAGTTCTAAAGTTTCGAGAACTGCGGGAAAAATGAGCCCCAGAGCCACCACAAACACCCAAAAAGTAACAGTAAATGGTCCACCAAGGAAGAGATTTGCCGCCTCGATCGCAGTTTCCGATCCGGCCAGAAATCCCATAAACAAGTGGGTAATCAGGAACAGTTCAATCACAATAAAAATAAGGTCAATCTGACTTAATCGCTTGCGTTCTTTCGGGTCTTTACTAAGCAAAATTGTTGTCGCCAAACCTGTTGAAAAACCGGAAACAAGGAACAAGGGACCCAAGATCGATGTATTCCACAAAGGACGGGCATTAAATGCCGACAACAGAATACCTGTATAAACCCCAAGGATGACAGCATATACCATCATTACCCAAGCCAGGCCAACCCGATTTTTAATCACCCAAGCTTCGAACTTATTCAGAAAAGAGAATTTCCAATCCCACCAAGGGAAGATTTCTTTCATATAACTGGCTACCCAAACAAGAGACAACGGCGTAATCACCATTAACGTCCAGGCCCCCCAAGACATTGGAGAGTCCAAACGAACAGTCGTATATAATTGCCAGAAATACAATTCGTGTTTCAGATCCCAAAATAATGCACCGAGACCAAGCACCAAAGCAATCGGCGCCAATAGTGGTGCCCATTTTACAGTAGCTTGCATTCTGTCAGCCTTACCTCTCACTGTATAAAAACCGGCAAAAAACAAGATCCCGGCTGCCAAACCACCCAGAAAAAGATAAAGTGGAATTTGCCAGTGCCAAATATTCAGGTACGGATCAATATTGGGAATATCGCGTCCGCTAACAAATAATTCTTCGTTCATCTTCGTATCATTTTTGCGGTTAGGTTAGAAAATACAATTGAGGTTTTGTTCCGGCTTCAGGCGCCAGCACTTTCCACTTGCGGTCTTTCAGTGCCAGTGAAACATCACTATTCGGATCGTCCAGGTCGCCAAAATGCAGACAGTGCGTCGGACAGACATCGACACATGCCGTTTTTTGTCCTTTTTCCACCCGATGTATACAGAATGTACACTTATCAACATAGCCTTCGGGATGCGGGTAACGTGCATCGTAAGGGCACGACTGGATACAAGCTCCGCAACCAATACATTTATGATGCGTCACCAACACAATTCCACCCTCTGCCTTATGACTGGCTCCCGTTGGGCAGCAGCGCACACAAGGTGAATTATCGCAATGATTGCAACGCTCTGAACGGAATTCCAGGCTCAGGCTTGGATAGGTTCCGTCAACCCGCTCTACAATCCAGTCTCGGCAGTAGCCATGCGGCACATTATTTTCAGTTTGACAGGCCACGACACAGTCGCCGCAGCCGACACACTTCTTGGTGTCTATCGCCATAGCATATCTCATGCTTTATCCTCCTTTCTTTCTGTTGCAGGATTTTCTTTCAGGAATGTTATAAAGTTTCCACGCATACCGGTTCCACCCATAATCGGGTCGACAGCAATGTTCGTAATCAACTCTTCGTCGCTGGCTCCGCGACCAAATGCGCGCGACAATTTTTTATCGGAATGGCCGAAACCATGCACCATGTAAACCGAATCCCAACGGATACGCTCGGTAACCCTCACTTTAACAGGGAAAGTCGTAATGGCTCCATCCTGATTTTTCAACCATACTTCCTGGTCTTTTTTCAATCCCCACAAGTCAGCAACTTTCGGGTTCACCCACACAGCATTTTCGCTCATCAAATCCCACAAGTTAGGGTTATTCGACGTCCGGCTAAAGGTGTGCATTGGCGCACGCCCATAAATTAACCGATAGAAATTTTGCGGTGGTTCCGGATGTGCTTTGTAAACCGGCATGGCGTCAAATCCCTCATCTGCCAAATCAACCGAATAAAGTTCAACCTTTCCGGTACTTGTATTGAATTTGAACTCTTCGCCTTCACCCAGGTATAGCGGGCCACTTTTACGCGGGTATTCCTTCACGCCAATCTTTTTCATCTCTTCGAGCGATGTTCCCATCTGTTTCAACTGCCAATCGATCACTTCCGAGAAATCGTTGTAGTTGAAGTAGTCATGCAAACCCAAACGCTCGCCAATTTGCTTGGTGATCCACCAGCCCGGTTTCGATTCGTATTTTGGCTCAGCAGCGGGCACAAATATTCGGCACGCGGTTCGGTGCAGACCGAATGAAATCGTAACGTTCCAGATAAGTCGCCTCAGGAAGAATCACATCAGCGTAGCCGGTAATTTCCATCGGCATAGTATCCATCACCGCAATAAATTCAACTGATTCGGCTGCTTCTTTAAAGAGTTTTTTATCCGGCATCGACAAAGGGAGATTTGTTCCACCCACAAACCAGGCTTTTACCTGATGTTTATATCCAAATCGAGGAACTGACGCTTTTAACAGCTCTGTCGTAATCCCCATCGTTGCCAAAGGATATTTGCCTTCATTAACATCTTTCCAGGTCCATTCCGGTTCCGGGTAATGAGGTTGCGGATATTTTGGGACACTGACTCCTTCAGGTAAGTACAAACTTCCGCGTTTTCCCCAAGCGCCGAGCAGCGCTGTCAGGATAGCCATTGCACGTTCGCGCTGGGTATCGTCACCATACCAAACCACGTGGCGCCCGGGGTGGATCACCACTGCGGGTGCTGCACCCGCCATTGCGCGAGCCGTTTTCCGGATCACATCCGGTTTAATATCTGTAATTCCGTAGGCCCACTCCGGTGTCATGTTTTTCACATGTTTCTTCAGGTGGTCTAAACCGAATGTATATTGATCAACAAAAGCTTTGTTGTATAAATTTTCGTAAATCAGCACATGAATCCAAGCCATTAACAAGGCAATATCAGTTGCCGGTTTAATGGGCAGCCAGTGAGTTGAATGGGCTGCTGCTGTCGAGAAACGCGGGTCAACCGTAATGATTGTCGCTCCATTATCGATGGCTTGCGACATTTCCTGAACCTGTGAGTTGTGCATATTCTCGCCCAAATGCGAACCGATCAGCACCAGGCACTCTGTATCGCGAATATCGGTACACTCGGGAGAACCGATATAAGCTCCGAAAGTAGCATAGTAGGCAGAAGAACGAGGTCCTCGGCAATTAGCGAAGGCTGGTTCAGCATTCGTTTCCGATCCATATGCACGCATCAGATGTTCGAGGTGAGCACCTGGGTTTCCGTGGTTAAATAAACCGAAAGCTTCCGGACCATACGTATCTTTCACTTCCTTCATTTTTGAAGCAACCAAATCCAATGCTTCTTCCCACGAAGCTTCCCGGAATTCCTGCGAACCATCAGCTTTCTTTACCCGAATCAGCGGTGTTTTCAACCGGTCTTCATCGTAATACATGCCTATGCCTCCGGTTCCCCGCGGACACAGCCGACCATTACAATGTGGATCATTTTGGTTTCCGACAATCTTCCTGACCCGGCCCTGTTTATCGACATAAGCCCATCCGGCACATTTCCAGAAACATACTTCGCAGTAAGTTGCATAGGGTGTCAGATCTTCATCACTGACAGGTCCTTCAATTTTCGACTCAAACCACTTGAACTTTTTGGCCCCGAATGCACTCAATCCAAGCACTGTTGCTCCGGTACCAACTGCTGAAATCTTGATAAAATCCCGTCTAGTTTTCATGCGCGGTTAGTTTCAATCAGTTTAGTTAATATTCCGTATGCAAAGCTGGCTGTTTAGATAATATAAAAAGACAATATTTTATCTACCAGTTAGGCTATGCAAATATTTATAGTTTTAGATATACCGACAAATATAGAAGTTAAATCGAAATATGCTCAACCTTGATTCTAATTTGAAAACATTAAAAATAACGAACCATATTTCAGATATTAAGGTGTTTTTATTACTCATGATATGTAAATAAAAAAAAGACCAACAACACGAAAAAACTGAAATTCCGGTCATCATGCCATCCACCGCATCGCTCGCTAAACTCATAAACTTTGAGTGACTTAATGTCTTCTCAATATCACCTTCCAACATCCATTCAAAATAAACTTTTATTCAAATTAATAAGACAGAACGATGCTTTTTTCAATGTGTTATAGAATAGCACCTGTGGGAAAGCACTTATATATAACATTACAGATATTTTCATTTATCATTTTATTATTTTTGAAGCTCAAAGTAAGGGGTAATGAAAGTGAACAGACGAACATTTATAAATATAGCCATGACGGTGACTATCGGTCTGTTCGTCGCAATATGGAATAAAATCTCACTTACGCAGATGAACCAGAGTAAAAAACGCAAGCGAACTTTACCTTTTGACAAAAGCAAGCAAATTGCATTCATCGACGAATTTATCATCATCAATCAAGCCGGTGAAACCATGGTTTTTCTATCACACTGTACCCATTTGGGTTGTAAAATCAACCAGACGAACAACAGCAAACTGGTTTGTCCATGTCATGGTTCGGAGTACGATTTGGATGGCCAGGTTATCAAAGGACCAGCTTACAAAAACCTAAGAGCGGTCAATTTTGAAATATCAGAGAACAGCTCACAAATTGAAATAGAAAATTAAGATGGCTGCTGGCAAAAAACATAAAACAACCTTTGGGACAATCGCTTTAAGTCTGTTTTGCCTCGTGCTCTTTTCCGGTGTTTTGCTGGCTATTCCTTTCGATGCAGATTCACCCTACCTGAGCATCAGCAGCATAATGGTGACCAATCCCTGGGCGTCGCTCATCCGAAACCTACACTATTGGAGCTCTCAGTTTTTCTTAGTATTCAGTCTAATTCACCTCTACGATCATTTTCATCACAAGGAGAGAATTGGATTAAAAGCCAGCATGGCGTTGCGACTAAGCCTTGGTGTACTCATTATTTTTCTGGCCATGTTGACCGGCTTTCTATTAAAGGGCGACGCCGACAGCTTACAGGCCCGACAAATTCTGGAAACCCTTACACAACGAATCCCATTAATAGGTAGCTCACTTGCCTATTCCCTACTGGGAAATGCAGACAGTTTTCAACTAATCTACGTCCACCACATTGCCACTTTTACGGTTTTTATAACCATCGTCATGGTGGAGCATAGCAGAAGATTTTGGCCTTCTGCGTTCGAATTTCTACTCACTACTGTTGGTACACTTTTGGTGAGCTATCTCTTCAGCGCACCTCTGCACGACAACCAAAACCCAACAGTCAAAGGTCCCTGGTATTTTGTCGGCTTCCAGGAAATTCTGCACTGGTTCAGCCATCCGGAATGGACCTTACTGATTCTTGTGCTGATGCTAGCATTGGTATACATTGTTAATACCGATAAAGGAAAGCTGGTTTTCATCAGTAAACGAAGCCTGCTAATCTTCACAGGGCTCTATCTGCTATTGACAATCATAGGCCTTTTCTTTCGCGGGGAGCATTGGACCTGGACTTATCCCGGTGCTGCAAATTATAACTACAACGTTTTACACAATTTCAAATCACCGATGGTCAAATTCTATCCGGATTTTAAACCGGATGAAGCCGTCACCGCCCCCATAATCATTGGAAGAAAAGAGAGTTGCCTGATCTGCCACAACCAAACTCACGGATTCGTTGATGCACATAAACCTGAGGCGATTGGCTGTTTCTCTTGTCACGGCGGCGATCCTTTTGCAACCGACAAAAACCAATCGCACAGAAACATAATCCTAATTCCGGGCAACCTAATCAATGCATCACAGTCGTGTGGCACCATGCAATGTCACCCCAACATCGTTGAACGGGTTCCCACAGGACTGATGTCTACACTCAGCGGAATGATCAGTGTCGATCGATTCGTTTTTAACGAACAGGACAATCCCGACCAACTGACAGATGTTCATCAACTGCGCAATTCTCCGGCCGATGAGCATTTAAAAAACTTATGCGTCCGATGCCACCTCGGAAACCTCAAAACAGAAATCGGCCCTGTTACCGAAATGAGCCGCGGCGGAGGATGTCTAGCCTGCCACCTAAATTACTGTAGCGAAGCAGAAAAAGAATTGACTGAGAATACAAATGAGACTCGAGAATTTCACCCTTCCGTTAGCTTGAAGATAACAAATAACCATTGCTTTGGCTGCCACAGTCGTTCGGGCCGAATTTCCACCAATTACGAAGGATGGCACGAAACTACACTTGATGCGAGCGAAATGCCCAATGACTACAATTACCGATTGGTTGAAGGAAGTCGTGTGTTCATCAAAGAGCCGGAGGATGTTCACCACAAAGCCGGCATGGAATGTATCGATTGTCATCATTCGTACGAGCTAATGGGCGACGGCAAGCACTATGCCCACCAAGAAGACCAGCAGGACGTTCAGTGCAGCGATTGTCATTTTTCAGGAAACGGGAACACCATTGCTGCATCCGATTTGGACAACGAATCAGCCCTAATCGCAGCCTTGCGCTTTGGGAATATTAACAACCGGACGCTGTTGAAAACGCAAAAACACGAACACGCGCTAATCAACACATCAATCGAAAATGATTCTGTATTCCTTTACTCCAAGAACTCAGGCAAGAAAAGGCAGATGAAAGCTCCCACAACGATATGCGCGCGCAACAATGCCCATCAAAACATGGCTTGCTCAAGTTGTCACAGTGCGTGGGCGCCAAGCTGCATTGGCTGTCACAACAGCTACGATCCCAACGAACCCGGTTACGACATGATTCGCAATGGAGAAAAACGAGGGAGCTGGGTCGAATATATTGGAACCTACGCTGCCAAAGAACCCGCTTTGGGCATTCGGGTTTCGGAGGAAAAAACAGAAGTAATTCCGGTGACACCAGGAATGGTGCTCACCATTGATAAAAAGTCATATCCGCAATCTAAAGGAGACTCTGTGATCTTCCACCGGCTGTTTGCACCAACTGCACCACATACCACTTCAGCCAAAGTCCGTGATTGTAAAAGTTGTCATAACAACCCGGTGGCCTTGGGATTTGGGGAGGGTGAACTTACATACAAAGTTGCTGACGGTAAAGGTAGGTGGTCATTTAATGCCACCTACGAAGACGATCCAAATGATGGACTTCCGGCAGATGCATGGACCGGATTTTTGGAAAATCGAGAAGGTACTGTTTCAACCCGAACAAACGTGAAACCTTTCACCTTGGCACAACAGCAAGAAATATTGACAGTAGGTACCTGCTTAAATTGCCACGATGAAAACTCAGGAGTAATGATGCAAAGCCTCAACAACTACCAAGAACTACTCAAAAAAACAAGCAACCACTGCATTCTGCCCGACTGGAATCAACATTAAAGCCTACTCCGATAATTGGGATAGCTCTTCAGGCCGATTTAGGTTATAAAAAAGCCTGGGGTGCTTATCAACCAAATGCTCAACGTTGACAAGATTCAAGTTACACGACTGAATAATACGCTGCATTTTATAATTCTTTTCGATCAACTGATTCTCAAAAAACGAAGCCATCTCTTTGCGGTAAACCGCAACAAGTGGTTCAATTCCTCCTCTATGAACAGGCACAACAGCATCGAAACCTTCTGTTTCAGCCAGCACAATATGAAGTAAATCGGGCTCAACAAAAGGAACATCACAACTAACAATCAGGTTATAGTCGTAATTACTCTCGCTTAAGGCCGCATGCAATCCTCCCACTGGGCCACAGTCTCGATAAACGTCAGATACAGTTTTAAAGCCGAATCCCTCGTAGCCAGCCTGATTGGTACTAATTATTATTTCGGAGCAGAAAGGTTGCAACAGTTCAATCGCATATTCAACCAAGCGCTTTCCCTGGAAAGTCATTAAACCCTTATCGGTGCCCATACGAGAGCTTTTCCCTCCAGCCAAAATAATCCCTCCGACATGTTTCGCCATACATTACTTCAATTTTGGTTTTAGCGAAGTTCGCAAATTCCAACTACAATCAAAATTGATATTTTTTCGTACACAACGTTACTATAAAAGTTTTCTACGTCAAAAGATTAAATGAGCTATTATGAAGACCAGAAAAGCAAAAGACCAAGGGAACCTGATCGCCTTTTCAATCGGAGCGATCCTTATTTTGATCTTAATATTGATTTACTTTGCGTAAATCATCAGGACTCTAAAACAAAAAGCACCAGCCCTTTGAGAAGACTGGTGCTTTTTGTATCCTACAAACGGATACAAATTTGAGGCTTCATAGGTAATGCCCGGAATATGGCCTTCGCATCAGATTCATTTAAGATAATTGTCAGCTCTGGTTTATAATCCGGAACTTCAAAGAAAAAGGTTTTGCTCAGATCCGTTTTCAAACGTTCGAGGTCCTGTTTCCACCAAAATTGCTTTCCATCCAACCAATCTCCGCTCGTATTCTGATCAACTCCTTCAATCTTCAACGAGATATCGTTGTCTAATTCCACTAACCAATGCACAGCTTCTTGCTTTGTTGAATCGATGACATGAGACTGATTGGCGAACTCAACACTATCGCGAGGCGCCTTTTTCACAATCAGTGGTTCTTTCTCGATTGTAGCAAGAAGACTTTCCCCCAAGGCAGGCTCACCAAAATAATGATGATAGGCTCCTAGTTTCAAGTGTTTAAACAGCTCATCAATCTTAAAATCAATCATCTTCGAACTCTTTAGCACCACTCCCTTCAACTCCAATTGCAAAACACTATCTCTCAGGTTAACCGACAAACTAATTGAATCGGTTTTGGTGATCTGGAAACGACTTTCCAGCCAGGTTTTATCTTTATAAAGACTGAATGTTGAATCATTCGGCTCCTGTGCTACCGAAAGCAACATCACATCCTCACTTTTATATAGATTCTTTTGATACCGGCGAACGGCCAGCACGGACAACACCGCGTACTGTATGCCAATAAGAAGTAGCACTACCGGTACAACTACCGCAAAAAAATTGCGAACCGGATGCTTTTTGCGCTGACTATATTTTTGCAGATCCATTTTAGTAAATAAAAACTTTAGCACCTATGGGCAGCGTTTTATAGACTGCCTCTAAATCTTCGTCATTCATACGGATACAACCATGTGTTACGGGTTGCCCGAGAAAACGCTTGTAAAGTGTCCCATGAATTAAATATCCGTGGCCCAATGCCAGTGCATAATCACCCAATACACCATACTCATACCTACTAGGGTCATCAGCTACGGGTATCGGTAGTCCTTCCTCCACAAAAGCCCAATCGGGTTTACGCCAAACAGGATCGGTTATTTTTCCTTTAATCGACAAGGCGCCTTTCGGTGTTTCAAACACCCAGTGTTTTTCGCCGTCGGTCTCCAGTTTAATGTAACTCCCTGTAGAGCACAGGCCGTTGCGAATGAGCTTTTTATTTTGATAAAGCTCGAAGGTATTGTCAGTTGTGTTAACAATTAAATAGACTCCCCCCGGAGTCAATCGATCAATCTTGTGCTGCAAGCGGCCAATATCAACGCGCAACTCTTCATCTGACGGCACAGATCCCATAGCCACCTGATTGGTATCCGGCGTAAACTTATAAAAGGAAGCTCTACTTTTCATCCATGGCGTAACGGTAAAGATTAACCACAAGAACAAAGCTGCCGCCACAAACATCAACGCCACAAAGCCAAACCATCCCCAAACCGGCTTTGCCAAAATGCCCTTTAACGTGCCCCCTTCCGACTTTTCAATTTTTTCACTCATCCTCTTTCATCTTTGAATCTCAAAAAAAATGCGTTAGCGCAATATTTCGTCCACCGACCGAACGGATCCTACAATAATTACAGGTGTACCCACTCCTACAATTCGGTACAGCACATCAATGTCATCGTTACTAAGCGCGATACAACCATCAGTCCAGTCAACACCTTTGCCTCCCAGACCATGTATCTCAATCAAGCCACCAATATCAGCCCGAACGGGTAGGCTTCCATTTCGCTTTGCTGCAGCAAAACGAGCCCGATCATCATCATTCGGATAGTTGAGCAGCATCGCTCTATAAAACTTTGTTCGAGCTCCGTCTTTCTTTTGGGTAATCCGATAAATGCCTTCGGGCGTAGCTTTGTCACCTTTGTGTTGCTTATCACCCATCCAGTTCATTCCCAATTCCACATCAAAACTTCGGATTACTTTACCGCTTTGGTACACTTTACTGGTATGAGCCAGCTTGTCAACCAGGATGACTTTTTTACCACCCTTTGACATTTGAATCGCTTGCTGTACCTGTTTTTGCCAATTGCCGTGCGCACCAAACCACTCCCGAACAATCTTTTCAGCTTTAACATTTGAACTATTCAGCAAACTTTCGGCTTGCGCGAGGTGCCCTTCTGCTTCGTCGAAGCGTTTATTTTGCCAGGAGAATTTGGCTTCGGAGAGTTTCAGCACACCTTTATTATGTGCTTTTATAACACTAGCAGGCAAAGGCATGTGCTTATAGTGGCATTCGTACAAATTAGCCTGCCTTTCCAACTTTGCCAGTCCTTCTTTTAACTTATTGTCGGACAAAGCAACTCTTTGCCCCGATAACTCTCCGGCTTTAAGCGAATTCTCAATCGCCTGAGCAATCCAAAAATCAACCTTCGAATAATTGCGGAACAAGAAAAAACGCTCATTTTCTATAGCCCAATAGCGCATGGCCGAATCGTAGGCATTACTTGCCGAGCTATAGGCCTCCCGCGCATAGCGATCGGCATTTGCTTTTTGAGCCTCATGCAAAGCTTCACGGGCCACTTTCAACTCAGCAACCGGCGGCTGCGGTCGTTTATAAATTGCAAACACTGTTACCACCGCAATAAAAACGATCAGCCAAAATCCCCAAACTACACCCCTTTTCAACCTCCGCATATCTTTGCCCTCAAAAAAATCCCCGGGATAGTTCTCCCGGGGAAATTTTATGGTTTCTACAGCTATAAAAAATGTATGGTCTTATCTCTTCTTGTTCTTCGCATACTTAGCAATCACTTCGCTCAACTCAGCGTTAATTGCATCACCTTTTTCTTTAGCTGCTTTAGCTTTATCAAGCGCTGCCATGAAGTTTTCAGCTGCAACTAAGTCAGATACTTCAGTAAGAGAAGTTTCGATCAAGCCATTGTCGCCTTTAATAGCTTCCAACGCAGCTGCACCTTCTTTTCCTTTTGGAGCTTGTGCAATCAATTCGTTGTTTGAAGCAACAAGGGTAGCCACCTCAGCTTGTAATGCTGCAACTTCTTGTTTCACTTCTTCTTTACGCGTTTCAGTTTTTGCTTTTGTATCTGCTGCCATTTGAGACACAACAGCCAACTGAGCTTTTACTGCGTCGAAATTTTTGAAAAGTTTACCGTTTTGAGCTTCAACATTTTCATTAACAGCGCGCATCGAATCTTGCAAAGCAGCAAAGTCTTCAGCTACATAAACAGAAGCACCTGCAGTGTTAGCAGCTTCAATAGCAGCATTGGCTGCATCAATTTCAGCTTGAGGAATTTTTCCGCAGCTACTAAACAAGACAGCGATACTCACAGCTGTCAACGCAATCATCAACTTTTTTTTCATCGTCAATAAGTAAAATTTATTTTTCTGTATTAAAATTCATCCCAATGCTTAAATTCGTTTTGTCAATTGCATTTCGGATCGGAATTTCCATTTAGACGGAGGTAAAATCGGAAGTAACGCAGAAGACGAAAAAATATTTTCAAATTGTTTTTATCCGCGTTTTATGCACCAAGAGCAATTTAAAAATTTAGCTGACGAGGAGATCGTTAAGCTAATTGTCCATGAAGGGGAGCCCGAACTTTTCGAAGTTCTTTACAAGCGTTACTTTCAGAAAGTGGTCGATAAAAGCTATAGCTTTATTAAAAATAAGAGTATGGCCGAGGATTTTGCCAACGACATTCTGTCGAAAGCCTATGAGAAACTTCCGGGCTTTAAAGGCAACTCGCTCTTTTCGTCGTGGCTGTACGCGATCACTTACAATTATTCTATCGATTACCTTCGAGTGAAGAAGAAACTTCACTACCCCAACTGGAACAGTGAAAATGAAATCCCAGACATTCCAGATGAATCTGAAACAGATTTGGAAGAGATGAGCTACGATAACCTGCTGAAGATTTTGGAGATGATCCACCCGGAAGAAAAAGCTTTGCTACTGATGAAATATCAGGATAACCTGCCGGGCAAGGCAATTGCTCAAACACTGCGCATAAGCGAGGATGCTGTTAAAATGAGACTAAAAAGAGCACGAACACGAGTCATCTACCTTTATCAAACTCAGTTGGAAAAAGATTAACGCAGATCGTTACTTTATCCGAAATCGACGTCAAAACAAACAGAAAACAGATTACCATGGATGCTAAAAACTTCTTTCAAAAAATATTCTCTGGCAACAAAGGCACACATACCCCGACATTGGTAAAAGAACGCTTCAACGAACAATTCGAGCAGCCCATTAATGTTGAATGGCTAAAAGTGGGCGACCAGTTCGAAGCTGTTTTTTACAAAGACGAGCTTGAACATATTGCTCATTACTCTGCAAACGGAGAAATGACCTGTTTAAAGGTGAACTTACCGCTGCATCGGATACCCGAAAACATAGCCGCCGCAGCAAAACTGCATGGTGAGCTCATGAATGCCATCATGATTGAATGCAAAAAAAGTGTCAATTTTGAACTCATTGTTCGCGATGAAGCGCTCAATCGCTATTTTCTTTTAATTTCTCCAAGCGGGGAAGTATCTGAAAAAGAAAAGCTTTAAAAAACGATTCAAAAAATTTCAGATCAACGAGCAAAAAATGCTTGCACGTATCAGAAATAAAATACTATATTTGCAACCGCAAACAAGATGGTGGTTGTAGCTCAGTTGGTTAGAGCGTCGGATTGTGGTTCCGAAGGTCGCCGGTTCGAGACCGGTCTCCCACCCCAAACAAGAGGATGTCAATTTTGACATCCTTTTTTCGTTTCAAGACTTTCCTCAGAATTTTCAGCTGATAAAAGCTTAATTTTGCATTCCGTTACTGAAACAATTCTATGCAAAACAACAGTCTGAAATATTACGGAGCAGCTTTGCTGGCCATGTTCTTTTGGAGCTTCTCCTTTGTTTGGTTCAAAGTAGCTTATCGTGGCTATGATCCATTGACTGTTGTTCTTATTCGCTTAACCCTGGCAACCGCCTTGATGTTTGTCATCTCCAAACTCATCGGGAAACTTCAGCCGATACAAAAAGGCGATTGGAAATGGATGTTTCTGCTTTCGTTTTTCGAACCTTTCCTCTATTTCATGGGCGAAAGCTTTGGTTTAAAATATGTGTCGCCGACAGTAGCAGCTGTTATCGTAGCAACAATTCCACTATTCACACCTCTTGCTGCACTCTATTTCCACAAAGAAAAAATGAGCTGGGCCAACTTCACCGGATTAGTAATTTCATTTGCAGGGGTATCCTTGGTTGTACTCGACAATTCGTTCAAATTTTCAGCGTCACCATTAGGCGTCACTCTGGAATTCCTGGCTGTTCTATCAACACTGGGATACGCCATCATACTGAAAAAATTAACCCATAACTACAACGGATACACTATCATCAGCTACCAAAACCTGTTCGGATCGCTCTTATTCCTGCCATTTTGGGCGATTTTTGAAGCAGGAAAAACATTCCAGACACCTTTCCATGCGGAAGCTTTTACGGCAATTGTAAAGCTGGCGATATTCGCTTCAATCCTGGGGTTCATTTTCTTCACTTACAGCATTCGGAACCTGGGCATTAACAAATCAAACATGTTCATTAATACCATGCCTGTCTTTGTCGTTATTTTTTCATACATCATCCTAGGCGAAGAAATTAACATCCAGAAGATCACAGGAATCATCATTGTTATTGCCGGTTTATTTATTGCACAACTGAAACGGAAGAAAATAAAAGCCACCAAGAAGATTGAAATTTCAAACATCGAAATCTAGTCTTGTAAAATATCGCGATGAGCCAAAACACTTTCAAGAGTTTTGTGTTTGGTTAGTTCAGAATGAAAAACAGGAAACATCTAAATTTGGCATTTTTGGTGTTTGTGCACCTTATGTTGTTTGTCTATCCAATGGCAAGCAAAGCACTGCACATGCACGAAAGAGAACAGGATTGCTGTTCCGAGTGCCAGACCGACGGGCCTGCAATCACACAAAAAGCTGATCCTTGTTTAATCTGCGATTTTGAACTCCTCAGCTTCATTGCAGAACCCGAATTCAGGCCGACAGTTTATCCTGTATCCTTTCCGATTTTAGTCTTCAACCTACCAGAAAAAGTTCATACAGAACCTATTCTGCACTTTTCGCTTCGAGGCCCTCCGGTTGCCTAACCCTTCATTTTTTTTAGCACTTGACTTCATTCTTTATTTAAAGAATGAGTAAAAACGATGCGCAGCATTTGCAATGCTTTGTCATGCACTATTGTTGTGCGATAAACAGGCATTAATATTTTAGACAAGATTCATGAAACATTACATAATATCAGCAATAGCTATCATTTCATTTTTTGCACAAAACGCTCTGGCTTTTCCGATCGAGAACACAGGAAAAACGAGCATAAGTGGCTCCGTAATTGACTCAAAAACAAAAGAACCACTTCCGGCCGTTACAATCTATTTTCCCGAAATTAAGTCTGGTGCCTTAACCGACGACGATGGAAATTTCAGCATTCAGAATTTACCGATGTCGCGTTTAACCGTGCAGGTTAGCTTAATTGGCTACGAAGCGATTTCAAAGGTTGTTGATTTAAAGAGCACAAACTCAATTAAATTTGAATTGAGCGAATCGATTACTGAAATCAGCGAAATTGTGATTACCGGTCAACCGGGGGTAATCGAGCAAAAGAGAACACCTGCTCCGATCAGTGTTGTTCCCAAAACAGAACTATTGGAAAATACCTCAACCAACATTATCGATGCGTTGGCTAAACAACCGGGAGTATCGCAAATCACAACCGGAGCCGGCATTTCGAAACCGGTAATTCGAGGATTAGGCTACAACCGGGTAGTTGTTGTCAATGACGGAATCCGCCAGGAAGGTCAGCAATGGGGTGACGAACACGGTATTGAAATTGACGAATACGGCGTAAACCACGTAGAGATCCTGAAAGGCCCGGCCAGCTTGGCCTTTGGATCCGATGCTATGGCCGGAGTCATCAATATGATCTCGGCACCAACCCTTCCTGACGGGAGCCTTCAGGGCAATGTCATCACCAACTACCAAAGCAACAATGGACTGTTCGGCTACTCTGCAAACCTAAGCGGCAACAACAAAGGTTTTATCTGGGATGCCCGCATTAGTGGTAAACGTGCACACGACTACCAAAACAGTATCGACAATTGGGTTGCAAACTCCGCTTTCCGAGAGAACGCAGCCAGTGCCCTACTCGGACTAAACCGCTCATGGGGATATTCTCATTTAACACTTAGCTTGTATAGCTTAAAGCCGGGTATCGTTGGTGATAACGACGAAGAAGGCGAAGGAGAAACCGAAGAAATCCGGAACTCCAAATCCTATCAGCCCTCTGCTCCTTTCCAAAAAATCAACCACTACAAAGTTGCATGGAATAGCAAGGTTTTCGTCGGACAAGGAAACATTCAAACAACAGTCGGCTTTCTGCAAAATAACCGTAAAGAATTTGAATCAGTTGATGAATATGGCCTTTATTTCAAATTGAACACGTTAAGCTACGACGCTAAATACAACTTGTCTACCGCCAGTAACTGGACAATGACAGGGGGTATTGGAGGAATGTGGCAACAATCGAAAAATGAAGGCTCCGAATTCCTGGTTCCAGCCTATACGCTTTTTGATGCCGGTATTTTTGCCATTGCACACAAACAAATCGGGCAACTGGATTTGAGTGGTGGTTTGCGTTTTGATCGCCGCCATATCGATAGTAAACCACTGTACCTCAATGCAAATGAAACACCAACAACAGCAACAGCCACCGATGCTATGGAACGTTTTGCAGACTTTAGCGACTCGTTCAACGGAGTTTCCGCAAGCTTGGGTACCAGCTATCAAATTTCAAAATCACTTTATACCAAATTGAATATTTCCAGAGGATTCCGCGCACCGAATATTGCAGAGTTAGGTTCAAACGGCGTACACGAAGGAACAGCACGTTACGAAATTGGCAACACCGAACTTAAACCAGAAAGCAGCTTACAATTCGATTGGGGGCTAGGCTTGGATGCGAAACATGTTTCGGCAGAACTGAACCTCTACCACAATCATGTAAATCATTACATCTACAGTCAAAAACTACAAAACACAGCCGGAGTTGATTCCCTGATTGACGAGGTTCCTGTTTTCAAATTTGTCGGTGGTGATGCCAACCTTTATGGTGGTGAATTCTTTATCGACGTCCATCCACACCCGCTGGATTTCCTGCATTTTGAAAACACCTTCTCGTACACTCGCGGGAAATTGTCTTACCAGTCCGCTGAATCAACAGATTTACCCATGATTCCAGCTGCCCGATGGCTATCTCAAATCAAAATCGATATCAAAAAAATAAACAGATGGATGGAGAATGGATGGCTTAGCTTTGGCGTAGATCACAACTGGAAACAAGATCACTTTTACGCTGCCTATAATACAGAAACAGCAACACCCTCTTACACTTTGCTCAATACGGGCGTAGGAACAGACATCACCTGCAAGCGCAGAAAATGGGCTTCAATTTATATTAGCTGCAACAATCTGACCAACAAGGCCTATCAAAATCACTTAAACCGATTAAAATATACCGGTCTCAATGAAGAAACGGGGCGGGAAGGATATTTTAATATGGGACGGAACTTTAGCGTCAAGTTGATCGTACCACTAGTTGCAAGCTTCAAAAATTAATAGGGTTAAATTAGTAAATCTGATTTTTTTCAATCCCGATGGCTGCCAACCATCGGGATTTTTTATTTCCGGTTGAACGAATGCGCTTATATTTGTCCCAAATCGTAAAATTGAGCAAACGTGGATAAAATTACATATTATACACCAGCCCAACTGAAAGAGATGACTGCCAACAACAGGCAGGAATTCGCACTATTATTTCAAAAACTAAAAAAGAAAAAGCCGAAAAACCTGGATACTGTCGTACACCAACTCCATCTGGAAGCTTTTGACGATTTCGACTGCCTGGATTGTGCGAACTGCTGCTCCAGTATCAGTCCGATTATTATTGACAAAGACGCCGAACGACTGGCCAAAAGCCAAAAGATGAAGCCTGCTGATTTCATAGCAAGCTACCTGTACAAAGATGAAGACCACGACTACGTTTTTCAGCAAACGCCCTGCCCTTTCCTGATGGCTGACAACTATTGCTGTGTCTACGAAAACAGGCCTCGCGCCTGCCGTGAGTATCCGCACACCGACCGAAGCCGCTTTTACCAGATATTAAACCTTACACAAAAAAACTGTGAAATTTGCCCGGTTGTTTTTGCCATTGTAAAAGAACTTACCAAACAGGAATGGTAGCAATATTTGGGTTAAATAGCCGTTGACAAATGGATAACCGTAACCAAAAGAATTAAAACCTCTAATTTGTAGCTCAACTGACAGTATCCCGGATGAAATTCAGAAAACTGCTTATACTATTTCTTCTAACAGCAAACCTGCCTGTCTTTGCGCAAATCGGTGGCGAATCAACCTTCGAATTTTTAAACCTGACGAACTCGGCAAGAATGGCGGCATTAGGCGGAAACCAAATCGCGTTAGGCGATCCATCTGATTTAAATACCACATACAACAACCCCGCTCTGCTGACGGAAGAAATGACAGGGTCTTTACTGGCAGATTACGTGAAATATATGGCAGGGGTAAATTACGGTTACGCCGCTTATGCTTTCGAGACTGAAAAACTGGGACCGATAAGCTTTGGGGTTCATTACATCAACTATGGCAAATTCACCAAAGCAAATGCAGAGGGCGAAAAAGAAGGCACATTCACTGCCGCCGAATATGCATTAATGGCAAGCTGGGCCAAACAAGTAAACCAGTTCAAAGTGGGAATAACGGTAAAACCGATATTATCATCGCTTGAGTCCTATCAATCATTTGGCATCGCTTTCGATCTGGGTACAGCCTACACCAGCGATAACGAACTAACAACGCTGGGGTTCGTCATTCGTAATATAGGAACACAGATTACCACATATTATGAAGGGGCCGACCACGAAAGGTTGCCGCTCGACATTCAGTTGGGCATTGGACAAAAGCTGGCTCATGCACCATTACGACTGCTGGCAACCATGCAACATTTGCAGCGCTGGAAATTAATCGCGGACGACGAAACGGAGTCGAACGGCGGCTTTGGAAAAGATTTCATGCGCCATTTGGTACTGGGTACAGAGCTGTTACCCTCGGAAAACTTCCACATCAGGGCTGGCTACAATTTTCAACGCCGGGAAGAATTACTTTACAACGACAAAAAATCGACAGTTGGATTCTCGTGGGGATTTGGGTTTCGAATCAAGCGATTCCGCTTCGACTATGGATCGGCTCGTTATCATCTTGCCTCGTCCAGTAACCACTTCTCAATCGCCTTCAAACTTAATCCATGAAAACAAATCTCATCTCCCCAATGAAAAAACCGCAACTGCTTTTGTGAATAAATTCAAATCCGATCATCCATTCAAAAAAACTATCTTTGCGCCATGAAAACTGCGGAATTTCCCCAAATCATTATTGCCATCGACGGACATTCGTCATGCGGAAAAAGTACAGTAGCCAAAGAAATTGCAAAAAAACTGGGCTACATCTATATCGACAGCGGTGCAATGTATCGCGCTGTAACTTTATTTGCGCTACGTAATGGGATTGCTGACAACGAGCAAGTTGACGTGCCTGAATTAATCAAACGTCTGCCTGAGATCAAAATCGAGTTCCGCTTTAACCCGGAAAACCTGCGCAGCGATACCATCTTAAACGGGGAGAATGTTGAAGAAGAAATCCGTCAATTACCGGTTTCTCAACATGTGAGTCCTGTTGCTACCATTCGTGAAGTTCGCGAAGCCATGGTGGCACTTCAGCAGGAAATGGGCAAAAACAAAGGCATTGTAATGGATGGCCGCGATATTGGAACCGTTGTATTCCCTGATGCTGAGCTTAAAATATTTATGACGGCCCGCCCCGAAGTTAGGGCACAACGCCGCTACGACGAACTGACAGCGAAGGGACAACAGGTTGAATTCGACGACATTCTGGCGAACGTGATTGAACGCGACCGGATTGATTCGAGCCGGGAAGTTAGCCCACTAAAACAAGCTGACGATGCTGTAATTCTGGACAATAGCGATATCACCCGCGAGCAACAGCTGGACTGGGTTCTGCAAAAAGTAGCACAATTAATCAGCGCATAACAGCTTTCCCATTCTCTATCAAGTTAAAAATGCATCCGAGAGTTGAAATGAAGGTAGTTATCGACGATAAATCAGGTTTTTGTTTCGGTGTAGTCAATGCCATCCAAAAAGCTGAAAAACTGCTCCACCAAGGCGAGAAAGTATACTGTCTTGGAGATATCGTGCACAACCAGCTCGAAGTTGAGCGCCTCCAACAACTGGGAATGGAGACAATCGATCATGCAAGATATTTTCAACTTTCCGATTGCAAAGTTTTATTGCGGGCACATGGTGAACCGCCGGCAACCTATGCTTATGCCGACAAAAATAACATTGAACTCATTGACGGAACATGCCCGGTTGTGTTAAAACTGCAACAGCGCGTAAAGAAAGGATTTGAAGACCTTCAAGCTGAAAACGGCCAACTTGTTTTGCTTGGGAAGAAAGGACATGCAGAAATTAATGGGCTGAACGGACAAACGGGAAATAAAGCGATCATTATCGAGAGTGAAGCCGACCTGCAACAAATCGATCCTAATAAGCCGACCTTGGTATTCTCACAAACAACAAAATCGTTGGACGATTTTCACCGACTGTCAACTGAAATTAAAAACAGAATTAGTGCGAAAACCGAAATTAAAGATACAATTTGCCGCCAGGTCGCCCATCGAGTGCCTCGCATGAAAGAATTCGCGACACAACATGATGCCATCATTTTCGTGAGCGGCAAAAAGAGTTCAAACGGAAAATCACTGTTCCATATTTGCCAAAGTGTCAATCCAAACAGCTTCTTTATCTCGAGTAAAGAAGAACTCAACAAAGAAGCTCTCGACAAATACCAATCCGTCGGAATAACGGGGGCGACTTCAACTCCGCGATGGCAAATGGAAGAAATAGCAAACATTCTGACAGAACTTTAACACAACATTAAGCTTATTCGTTTTTTACGAATTACTGCTAAACAGCTTGAATTTTCCCACTTACTTTGCTGACTCGAAAAAACTATTGTAGAGCATGTTTTAGCGCAAAATTTTGCGGAAGTATTACTTTTGCGCAATCGATTGCTCAAATTGAATTTTGTTTCAATTGTAGAGCTTTAATTGGCTGACCCAGGAAATGACTAACGACCTGGATTTATGAAGAAGACGCGGGAATGAAATGAGGAAACCAAGAGTAAAAGCTGTATTATATGAAACGCAAAAAGCTTGAAAAAATAGGCGTTCTCACCTCCGGTGGTGACGCTCCCGGCATGAATGCCGCTATCCGCGCAGTAACCCGTGCGGCAATCGCAAAGAAATTAAAAGTCGTTGGTATCCGCCATGGGTACCAGGGCATGATCGACGGAGACTTTGTTCCGATGCGTGCTCGCGACGTTAGTGGAATCCTCCACAGAGGAGGTACGGTGCTAAAAACAGCACGTAGCGCAGAGTTCAGAACAGAGGCTGGTCGCGAGAAAGCCTACCAAAATCTGAAAAAAGAAGGTATCGACGCGTGTGTTGTAATTGGAGGAGACGGATCGTTTACCGGAGCCTTAGTTTTCTCGCAGGATTACGACATCCCTTTTGTTGGAATCCCGGGAACCATTGACAACGACATGTACGGAACTGACTACACCATTGGCTACGATACAGCCTTGAATACCGTAGTTGAAGCAGTAGACAAAATTCGCCACACTGCTGCATCGCACGACCGCATCTTCTTCATTGAAGTAATGGGACGCGAAGCCGGCTTGTTGGCCCTGAGTTCAGGCATTGCAGTTGGAGCAGAAGCAATCCTGATTCCGGAAGCGAAAACGTTGGAAAAAGAATTGGACCAGTTCTTGAAAAAAGGTTATAAAGAAAAAGACCGAAGCGGAATTGTTATTGTTGCTGAAGGTGGCGAAACAGGCCGCGTAATTAAAATAGCGAAAGCAGTGGAGGAAAGTTATCCAAACCTGGATGTCCGTGTTTCCATTTTAGGACACATTCAGCGCGGCGGAAAACCTTCAGCACGCGACCGCATTGCTGCAACAAAAATGGGTGTTGCAGCTGTTGAAGCTCTGCTTGACGACCAAAAAAGCATCATGATTGCATTGGTTAAAAACTTCGTAGTCGATCACGTGCCGTTTAACAAAGCTGTTAAGCTTAACCACAGCATCGACGAAGACCTGATTCACATTCAGAGTCTGATCAACATCTAGTCTACACGACAAGCATCAGCGCAAAATAAAAAGAAAAGTTGGGGCAGACCGAACCGGCCTGCCCCAAATATTTTATCGAGAATTTTGAGCATTTCACCCAAGGTGTCTCAATTAATCATCAGAACCATACTTTTTCACCTGCTTTTCCAGCTCATCTGCTTTCGCTTTCGCTTGGCTTATCCTTTCAGTACGTTTCTGATACTCTTCGTCAGTAATTTTCTTTGATTTTTTGGCATCTTCCAAATTTTTCTCTGCTTCCTCAATCTTTCCCCGAGCGTCAGTAACTTTATTAGAACCGTTAGTTAGGGTTCCGTCCAATTCGCTCTGCTTAGCCTTGTATTGCGATTTCGCTTCTTCCGAACGTAAATGACCAAAAGCAGCACCTTCCTCTGCTTTGTTTTTCCCATAAGCATTTCCCTGGCTAACTTTTTCCTTTACGTCAGACTCAGCTTCGCTCTTGCTCTTGGTAGCTCCTTCACTCGCCTTGGCTTTTTCTTTTTCGGCTTTCTCCTCTGTTTTCTCCACAGTTTCCTTTGCCTCTTTCTGCTTCTTCTCTATTTTTTGTTCCTGTTTTTCAACTTTAGCTTTTCCTTCATTCATTTTCTTTTGAGCCTGATCAACCTGACCAAAAGAAGAACCGGCTATTAATAAGCCTACCACCACCAATTGTATTTTAAATCTTTTCATTGGGTCCCTGCTTTTAATTTTATTTACTAATGTCTTCCATCAAATCATCCAACTCTTTGGACGTTTGATCAATCTTCGCTTTTGCAGAATCAACTGCTTGCGAAAGGGAATCAAGGACTTGCAACTCCGAGGCTTTAACTTCAGTAGAAACATTTTCTGTTGTACTTTCCTTTTTTGTTGATGTACTACAAGCAAGCCCTAAGACTAACCAAAATAGGACCAACCACTTTGTCTGTTGAATTTTCATCGTTTCTTCAATTAAATTTTTAATTATGAACTAAACTTTCCTACTTACCTCATCCGTTTAAACTCAAAAACTAATCCCATCATTCAAATATTGTACTTTCCCTCTAAATTAAAGTCGTTTTTTTTGCGAAGTTTGTACCGCCATGACAGAACACCTGTATGCCGACGTCATATTACCCCTACCATTGGGGGATTTATTCACCTACCGGATACCACCCGATTTTCAGCCCAACATTAAAGTTGGTGTCCGAGTGGTTGTGCAATTTGGTGCGCGCAAGTTTTTTTCGGCACTAGTTTACAAGCTTCATTACAACATGCCGGTCGGCTCGTTCGACATTAAAGATATTGATGCCATTTTAGATTCGGAACCGGTCGTTACTCCGGCGCAAATCATTCTTTGGGAATGGATGATTGATTATTACTGCTGCGCGCTTGGTGAAGTTTACAAAGCAGCACTTCCGTCGGCGCTAAAGCTCGAAAGCCAGACTAAGGTCAGTTTCAATCCCAATTACCAAATACCTGAAGATTTACCTGGGGAAGAAGAAGCGCTGCTGCTCATGCTGCAAGGACACGGCCAAACCAACATTCAAAGCATCAATAAGTTTCTGGGAAAGAAATCATCTCTTTCAACCCTAAAACTGTTGCTGGAGAAAAACGCGGTTTTAATTGAGGAAAAAATTGAAGAGAACTATTCGGCAAAAATGCAGTCCTTCATTTTTCTTCACCCCAACCTGGCAACTGAAGAGGCAATTCGGAGCGCTCTCGATAGTGTGCAAAAAGCCAAGAAACAATTACAATTGCTTGAATATTTTCTCGCTGAAACGATTTACCATCCGGAAAAGCGCCCCAACCTGGCAAAAAAGGATTTGCTGGAACAAACAGGCATCTCGGAAAGTGTATTGCGTACGCTGCTTGATAAGAATTTCTTACACCTGCAGGAAATTGAAGTTGGCCGCCTTGACCTTGATTACAACGAGGAGCAAAAAATATTCGATTTGAGTGAAGCGCAAAATCAAGCGCTTTCTGAAATTAGGGAAGCTACAGCAACCGGCAAACCAGTGCTCTTCCATGGTGTAACATCAAGTGGAAAAACAGAAGTTTACATCAAGCTGATTGAGGAGCAGTTGAATCAAGGAAAACAAGTTCTTTACCTGGTTCCTGAAATTGGTTTGACAACCCAGCTGATCAACCGCTTAAAAAGAGCATTTGGGAATAAAGCCGGCATTTATCACTCTCGCTTTAACGATTCAGAACGCGTTGAGATATGGTTCAACACGCTACACGAACGAGAGAAGTCTTTCCATATTATTATTGGCGCACGCTCGGCCGCACTGCTACCCTTTCGCAACCTCGGGTTAATCATTGTTGACGAAGAACACGAAAACAGCTACAAGCAATTCGACCCATCACCGCGCTACAATGCCCGTGATGTAGCTGTCGTATTGGCTCAGATCCACCGGGCAAAAGTAATTTTAGGCTCAGCAACGCCATCATTCGAGAGCTATTTCAATGTAAAAACAGGGAAATATGCCATCGTTGAACTAACGCAGCGCTACCAGAATATCAGCCTGCCTGAAATTCAAATCAGCGACATCCGGTTGGCAACCAAACGCAAGCAAATGAAGTCGTTGCTGACGCTGGATTTATTTGACGCCATTGAAACAGCCTTAAAAAAAGAGGAACAAGTCATCCTTTTTCAGAACCGGCGGGGCTTTGCCCCCTACCTGCAATGCGGCACCTGCGGCTGGATCCCGAAATGTAAAAACTGCGACGTCAGTCTCACCTATCATAAAAACCTTGGCGCACTGGTCTGTCACTATTGCGGACATACGCAGACCATGCCCGGCAATTGCCCCGACTGCCATTCCACAGAAATAAAAACCCGTGGATTTGGAACTGAAAAGATTGAAGAAGAACTATCGATTCTGTTTCCGGAAGCCAGAATAGCACGGATGGACATGGACAGTACTCGTGCTAAAAAAGCCTATGAACGACTGATCTACCAATTCGAAAGCAAACAGATTGATATCTTGGTCGGAACACAAATGGTCACCAAAGGTCTCGACTTCGATCATGTTAGCGTAGTGGGCATCCTCAATGCCGATCAGTTGCTAAACTACCCGGATTTCCGTTCGTTTGAGCGTTCATACCAGTTGATTGCCCAAGTAAGCGGCCGTGCAGGGCGTAAAAACAAACAAGGCAAGGTGATCATCCAAACCACGCAGCCGGAGCATCCGGTACTGCTTGATGTTGTTGCCAACGATTTCACCCGCTTGTTTAATACTCAAATGAACGAGCGAAAAATGTTCCGGTATCCGCCCTACTTCAGATTGGCAAAGGTTGTGGTGAAACACAAGAACCGCGACCGGCTAAATATGGCGGCTAACCAGCTCGCAATAAGGCTACGCAAAAACTTAGGATTTAATATACTTGGCCCCGAATACCCCCTTGTGGGGCGAATCCAAAGCTGGTACCAAAAGGAAATCTGGGTCAAGCTGGAACGAGACCAAAAACTGGGGCAATCGAAAAAATTAATTGTGGAAGAAATTAAAGCTCTGAAAGCTTTGCCAAACAACGGCGGGCTGGTCGCTTACGCCGATATTGACCCCATGTAAAGGGTGTTAAAAGTCCTGTTAAATTTTGTAAAACCGGGTATGCGAACCAAAAATTGTTATTTTTGCAAACTCCGAAAAAGCCAGAAAACATCCGATCCAACATAGTGGAAGTCCGTCCGGCTCTTCCGGAATCACATCGATTAATTTTTCAACTTAAGAAGCATTTTCGCATAAAATATTAACTTTGAATCTCTGCAAAACACTGAAAAAACCTATGGGAAAAGTAATAGCTTTAGCAAATCAAAAAGGGGGCGTTGGTAAGACCACAACAGCTATTAATTTAGCTGCCAGCCTTGCTGTACTGGAAAAAAAAGTCCTGATCATCGACGCTGACCCTCAGGCTAATGCCACTTCCGGAATCGGCTTTGACGTGAAAAATGTAAAGACAAGTATTTACGAGTGTATCGTTGAAGAAATTGATCCCCGGAAAATAATTTTGAAATCAGAAATTAACGGACTGGATCTGATCCCTTCACATATTGACTTGGTTGGTGCCGAGATTGAAATGTTGAACCTGCCAAACCGCGAAAAGGTTTTGACAATGGTTATTGATCAAATCCGGGAAGATTACGATTTCATTTTAATTGACTGTTCTCCGTCACTTGGTTTAATTACCGTAAATGCATTGACTGCGGCTGACTCAATCATCATCCCTGTTCAATGCGAATATTTTGCACTTGAAGGATTAGGAAAACTTCTGAATACGATTAAGATTATCCAAACCAGATTGAACCCGGATTTGGAAATTGAAGGATTCCTGCTAACTATGTACGACTCTCGTCTAAACCTGGCTAACCAGGTATTGGAAGAAGTCCGGACCCACTTTGGTGATATGGTTTTTGAAACATTGATCAACCGTAACATCAAACTAAGCGAGGCCCCAAGTTTTGGTATTCCTGCCGTATTGTACGATGCCAGCTCAAAAGGAGCTGTCAGCTATATGGATTTGGCCCGCGAGATTCTGCAAAAAAATGATCTGACCAAGATCAAAAATTCTGAGAAAGTAATTGAATAATAGAGCTGAATAAAATATGGCTAAAAGAACTGGATTAGGTAGAGGTTTAGGCGCTTTAATAGACGATGCCGACAAACATAGAGAAGTTCCGTCATCGTCATCAATCAACGAAATACCGGTTGAGAACATTGAGGCTAACCCTTTTCAGCCCCGAACAAATTTTGATGAATCGGCATTACAAGAGTTGGCCGCTTCCATTAAGGAACTTGGTATTATCCAGCCGATAACACTACGTAAAGTTAACGACCACAAATATCAGATCATTGCTGGCGAACGCCGTTTCAGAGCGTCGAAGATTGCAGGATTGGAAACTGTCCCGGCCTATGTTCGTTCTGCCGAAGACGATGGCATGCTGGAAATGGCTTTGGTTGAAAACATTCAACGTGAAGACTTGGATGCGATTGAAGTTGCACTTTCATACCAACGTCTAATCGAAGAATGCAAATTAACTCAGGAAGTCTTAAGTGATCGCGTGGGTAAAAAACGTTCGACGATCTCAAACTACCTGCGTTTGTTAAAACTTCCAACGTTAATTCAAAAAGGCATTATCGACAAAACCATCAGCATGGGACATGCCCGCGCCTTGGTAAATATCGCTAATCCGGAAGATCAACTTTCGATTTACGAACTGATTTTGGATGAAGATCTGTCGGTTCGTAAAGTAGAGGAGATCGTGCGCAACCTTGGAAACGGAGAAATTGCCAAGGAACAACCGGAAGAAAAAGCACCGAAAGAAAAATACCCTCAGGAATACGAAGAACTAAAAACACACCTGAGTTCTTTTTTCAGTAGCAAAGTTGATTTCGCAATGAATAATAAAGGGAAAGGTAAAATCGTTATCCCTTTTGGTTCACCTAAAGATTTAGAACGGATTATGGGTATTCTGGACAAATTGGGCCGCTAAACAATTTCAAAGTAAAATTAAATTGAGGCATTTTAGAATATTCATATTAACAATCCTGCTGGCATTAACAGGATTTACTTCATTTGCACAAAAAGAATCTCGGGCAAAAACCGACAAGATAGATGTAGAAGAGGTTAAACCTGCCCATTCTCCGCGAAAAGCCACTATTTATTCGGCTGTACTTCCGGGATTAGGGCAAATTTATAACAAGAAATACTGGAAACTTCCGTTAATATATGGTGGTTTCATTGGGTTTGGATATGCAATAAACTGGAACAATGACTATTACGTCTTATACAAACAGGCGTATGCTGACATTATTGATGACGATCCAAATTCAAAGTCATATGAAAATTTGGTTATTGAAGGAAATTGGGACTGGGATAATGCCAGCCAGGTTTCGCAGTTTACAACAAGGTTACAAAACGCAAAAAACTCCGCTCGTAGAAATCGGGATTTAATGATTATTGCGACGGCTGCGTTTTATGCTTTAAATATCATCGATGCCACTGTTGATGCACATTTTTTCAATTTTGACATCGGGGACGACTTGACGATGATTTGGACGCCAGGTCCCATGTATTGCCAAGGTAAAGCTTTCCCCGGAGTTCATGTACAATTTAGTTTTTAACACGGGGAAAGAAAAGAATGAAGAAACGATTATCGGGTACACGGCTCATGCAGACAGCGAAGAAAGAGTCAACCTAAAACAAATTAAGCGAATTGAAGTACTGTCGTTAGACACCATTAACGGCTACCAATCAAAATATGCCTATCCGGATGAGAACCTGAACGATTTGTTCGCCGAACAAATGGACAGTCTTTACCATTCCTGGTATATTCAAAACTCGTACGACACCGATTTCTTTTTGGAAGATTCGGTGGCCTCTGATGCCGCTTCTTTACCCGACTCGGTATACATTCAAAGACTTCAGAGCATCGACTCATTTGTTGATCTTTCTTTCAACCAAACAGTAAAGAACTTCATTGATCTTTACACGAACCGCCGTCACGAGCTTACTGAAATGATGCTCGGTTTATCCAGCTTTTATTTCCCGATGATTGAGGAACAGCTTGACAAATATGATTTGCCACAGGAATTGAAATACATGCCGGTAATTGAATCAGCCTTGAATCCCACCGCCCGATCTCGTGCTAATGCTGTTGGTTTATGGCAGTTCATGTACGGAACAGGAAAAATGTACAAGCTCGACATCGGCACGTTTGTTGACGAGCGTCGTGATCCTGAAAAATCATCTGAAGCCGCGGCCAAATACCTGAACGATCTTTACCAAATCTATAAAAACTGGCACCTGGTTATTGCTGCCTACAACTGTGGACCAGGCAATGTTAACAAAGCGATTCGTCGCGCCGGTGGAGCCCGCGATTACTGGTCAATTTACTATTATCTGCCACGCGAAACTAGGGGTTACGTTCCGGCATTTATCGCTGCTGCATACGTGATGAACTTCTACCAGCAACACAACCTGACACCTCGCTTTCCGGATTTTCCGATTGTTACAGACACAATACAGGTGAACAACTATGTGCATTTCAAGCAAATTGCAGAGACCTTAAATATACCAATTGAGGAATTGCAAAGCCTTAACCCACAATACCGTTTGGATATTATCCCAGCTAAAGCGAACAAATCTTATACGCTGCGTTTACCAATTGAAAAGGTTCCGGAATTTATTGATATGGAAGAACAGGTTTATGCTTTGCGCAGAAATGAGTTTTTCCCGAATAATGAAATTTTAGTTCCTAAAGAGCGTGGCTATTACGCAGGAGGGGCTAGTGTTAACGGTAAAGACAGGCTCCTTTACACCGTAAAATCAGGTGATAATCTAGGCTCCATTGCCAACCACTTCCATGTGCGAATCAACGACTTGCGTTACTGGAACAATGTTCACCGCAACCTGATTCGCGTCGGACAGAAATTAGTAGTCTATGTACCAAGCGGTAAAGGCGAAGCCTATGCTCAGTCAAGCCGTGTGAAACTGACGAGCACTGCCAGTGCTTCAGAGCAGATTAGTTCCGACGGCAAATATGTATACTATACCGTTCGTTCAGGTGATTCGCTTTGGTCTATTGCGCGTCGTTTCCCTGGAGTTTCAAACCAAGACATCATGCGTTTGAACAACATGTCCGGCAATACGATTAAGCCAGGTCAAAAGCTGAAAATACAGCCGAAAAGCTAATTAAGCATCGCTGTTTTAGCAGCTTCCCGATTTGCAAAGCCCCGATTTTCGTACTACATTTAGCAAAGTCGAAATCTTGAGTATGAAACCATTTCGGGCCTTTCTATTCCTGACCACTGTACTTGTTTTATTCTTCCTGGTTTCTTTGTATCATTCGCAAAGGAACCAGGAAGAAGAGCTTACGCCGCAAGCTGAAATTGCAGCTCTAGATAATCACCCAACTACAGCACAGGAATCACTTCTTCCTCAAAAAAAAAACAGTACCAATACCATTGCTGTCGCCGACACTGTAAAGGCTGCCCTTCCCTCGAAACCGGCCAACGATAAAATCAAGTCTCAAACAACAAATGCATCGGGACTTATTTATGCTGAAAGCGACACTATTCGACTCGAACATATCGCTCATAAACTGCAGTTGCTGGCATCTAACAACGAGCAACTTCGCATTCTGTATTACGGAGATTCGCAGATTGAAGGAGATCAAATTACATCGGCGCTGCGGATAAAATTACAGCAACGTTACGGAGGACACGGCCCCGGATTAATCGCTCCCGACCAATATTATAATCCAGCTCACCAATTGATTATGACTGTATCCGATAACTGGAAAAATATTCCAATCAGGGAAATGGGCAGTCAGAACAAAAGCATTCTTTTCAAAAATGCGCTGGCATTGGCTCCCGATCAGGGAGACTGGTGGTTTCGCATCAACCGGTTGAAGTTCTTGCATCCACAAGCTGATTACCAGCAGGTCCGACTATTTTACACGGCTACTGACTCTGTTAGTATCGAATGTCTGAATTCTGCGAATCCATTTTATTCGGAACGTGAAGATTCAGTTCATTCAACCGCCAGTATTGAATTGAGCTTTGATCAAACACCCGACGATCTAAAGATCAAGTTTTCCACCAACGATAGCTTATGGATCTCGGGCCTTTCACTGGATAGTCCTTGGGGTGTTTTTGTTGACAACATCGCGTTGAGAGGCTTGGCTTACCCGCCATTCAGTTTGTCCGATACCACAGAGCTGAAAAACATGATGAACCAACTGAACCCGGATTTATTTATCCTGCAGTTTGGGGTAAATGTGGTGCCCTACTACACAAGTGGAAACCATTCGTTCGAACGCCACCTTTCCGGACAGATTCATTCAATCCGCAAACTTTGCCCCAACATTCCAATTCTCATTGTCGGTGTTTCGGATATGGCACAACGCGTCGACGGCGAATTTCAGTCCTATTCAAACATCGCCCAGATAAAGCAGATACAACAAGAAATTGCAGAAAGAAACGGCTGTATCTTTTGGGATTTAGAACAGTTTATGGGTGGCACCGGCAGCATGATAAAATGGGTAAATGCCAATCCTCCTTTGGGCAGAAAAGACTATATTCATTTTTCGAAACTGGGTGGTGAGAAAATCGGCAATGAGCTAGCCCGCTTGCTGATCCGGGAATTTGAGAACCAGCAGCAACTTGCATGGACGAACAACTAAGAAAAATAGCAGAACAACTCCTCCATTACAACGAAAATAAACCGCTGTTCTACACCGGTATCGCCTTTTGGGTTGCCTTTGCTATCATTCTTGGGTTGTACAGTTTTTTCTACCGAAAAAGTATCCTTAGGAACAGTTATCTGCTTGTAGCCAGCTGGTATATCTACTACCAGATTAATGGAGCCTTCTTGTCATTATTAGTATTTTCCTGTCTTTCCAACTACGGTTTTGGTTTACTGATTAATCGCCATCGCAAAACGAAATTATGGCTCATCTTTTCGGTTAGTTTTAACCTACTACTCTTGGTTTATTTCAAATACACGTACTTTTTCACAGATAGTATTAACCAGTTTTTCGGAACCGGCTATGTTGTCTTCAACTGGCTGGGGTGGCTCTTGAACCAGTTATCCACAGGATTGGCCGATGTACATACGATTGTCCTTCCCATTGGTATTTCTTTTTATACGTTTCAGGCCATCAGTTACCTGTCCGACGTTAGAACAAGCAAGGTTGAAGTTGTTAAAAACCTGCTTGACTTTAGCTTTTACCTGAGTTTCTTCCCTCAACTTGTTGCAGGCCCAATTGTAAGGGCTGCAGCCTTCATTCCCCAACTATATCAAAAATACAGGTTAACAACAGAGGAACTCAGTCACGGTGTATTCCTCATATTGAAAGGGCTTTTTAAAAAGCTCGTCATCGCAGATTTCCTGGCTCTAAACCTGATTGACCGTGTATTTGATGCTCCAGGCTCCTACTCGGGACTGGAAAACTTGCTGGCGATTTACAGTTACTCGGTACAAATCTATTGCGACTTCTCGGGTTACACCGACATTGCTATCGGTCTGGCATTGATACTAGGCTATAAAATCCCGGTCAACTTCAATGCGCCTTACCATGCCAAAAGTCTCACTGATTTCTGGCACCGTTGGCATATCTCTCTTTCCTTGTGGCTGCGCGACTACCTTTATATCCCCTTGGGCGGAAATCGAAAAGGTAAAATCAGGATGTACTTCAACCTGGTTATTACAATGCTCCTCGGCGGACTGTGGCACGGTGCAAGCTGGCATTTCATCATATGGGGAGGCATTCACGGAGTCGGTCTTGCTATTGAGAAACTATTCAGTCAAATTCGACGCACGAAATCAACGATATCCAAAATCAGAAATTACCTTTCAATCTTCCTAACATTTCAGTTGGTGAGCTTAACATGGGTCTTTTTCCGTGGCGAAAACCAAGAAAAAATCTACCACATGTTCTACCAAATCAGGCAACATTTTATCCCCAGATTGACCGAAGAAGGCGTAAAAGCATACCTACCAACAATGGGTGCTTTGCTATTGGGCTTCCTGCTAATTTGGTTCCCTTTCAACGAAAAAGAAAAGATCAGGGGGTGGTTCATCAACCAACATGTTGTTATTCAGATCGTCCTTTGTGTTGCTATGATCTTGCTGATTCAGGCCGTCTCTCAATCGGATATCCAGCAGTTTATTTACTTTCAATTTTAGCAAGGGAGGGCGTAAATATTTTCACGACAGGCAGGATAACGAATTCAACTAATTTGTAAATTTGCGTCCTTATCCGATGGATCTCCATCCCGGAGAGAGAGTCCCTTTATTTTATGTTTATTTAATTAATTTGTGCGTAATTTCTATGTATAGAAAGGTACAACGCGTGCAAAAAGTCTTGAAAAACGCTGCTTTGCACTCTGAAAAATTTGGCAAAAAGAGTGGTATTACCTGTGCCTCGAAATGCCATCATTGTTGTTTAAAGAAAGATATTTCGGCAAGTCCGCTTGAGTTCTTGCCGCTAGCTTATCATTTGTATAAGTCAGGACGTGCTGACGAGGTATACGATCGTCTGGACATCTTGTCTGCCAACGATCTTTGTATCATCTTCACCGCGTTGGGTAATGCCGGAGGTTGTTCTCAGTATGCTTATCGCGGATTAATCTGCCGTCTTTTTGGCTATGCTACCAACCACGACAAACAGGGTTACAACCGGATGGTAACCTGTAAGCCCATCAAAGAAACGCCTGTTTTCGCTATGTTAACGCAAAAAACATTGGAAAAAGCTCCGGTAATGGCCGAGTATTACATGCAATTGGCAGCGATTGACTTCAGACTGGCTAACGAAGAACTTCAAATCAACCAGGCCATCAAACGGGCACTGGAGCTGGTTATGACTTACTACATGTATCGCGGACGAGGTAAACGTGCCTAATCCTTATCCCCTTGGGGCGAGCCACTTTCCCAAAGATTCTTGCCTTTCGAACCATGGGGCGAACGATCATCCCCATTCGGAAATAGTCGGGAACCATGGGGCAAATAATCATCCCTAAGGTTCGGATGAAAAGTACCTTGGGGATAAGGCCGGGAACCTTGGGGCGAATGATTATCCCCATCGGGCGAGTGATTTGCCCCGTCGGGATTTTGCTTATCCCCTTGGGGATCATGACTCGTCCCTTTAATTTAAAATCGCTTAAATTGAAATAGAAGGATCGAGCAGACCCGCTTTCAGCAGATCGCTGATTACGATCTCGGTCATTTCACTTTTGAATAAAAATTCGTAGCGAATATCCATTACATAAGCCTTCAGCCGCATTTTGTAGCAAAGCTTATCGTGTTTTATTTCGTTGAAGAAAAGAACAGCAATCGGCTTCGCCAGGTACACAAAGCGTGAGGTTTGCGCTGCCTCAATGGCAATCTGACGAACCTTGACTGTATCAATCGTAATCGGCAGATAGATTTCGGCAACCACCTGGCAATTAGATTCGCCGGAATTAGCATTCGAAATCGGCTGATTTAACAATTCGCCATTAGGCAAGGTAACCAACGAATCATCGGCCGTTTGAATACGGGTCGACCGTAACGACATATCCAACACCTCGCCGTAAACACTACCAACTTCAATTTTGTCGCCTACTTTAAAGGGGCGATCGATCAGAATTACAAAGCCACCAAAAATATTTTTCAATAAATCCTGAGCAGCGAAACCGACGGCAACACCAATTGAGGCTCCAAAAGCGATTAACGACCCGGCTGGAGGGTTGAAAATGCCGCGGATGACAATATAACTAATAATCAGCCAGCAAATAATCTTCACCACGGGCAGGATCGCCTTACCCCGAATACGTCGCTCGGCGTTCTTTTCCGACCACGCTTCAATGCTTTTTCCGATGAAGCGAATGATAAAATATCCGATCAAAAAGAAAACAGCAGCCCAAAAGAACTTAGCAAACGAGAACATCTCATGCAATTCAACTGAAGGAATACTCTCGATTGTCTTCTTCAGTGCATTGTCGGTTACACTTTCATCCTTGTTCGTAGCAAGCGTATCTGCAGTCGCCGAACTTTCCGCTGGTGCTGCATCAATAAGCTGTTCTTGCACAACAACCTGCACAGAAGTCGTGTCGGCAGCGCTCAACCCCAGCGATAAGAATATCGACAACAGCAGACAACACACCACTCTAAAAATCAACTTTTGCATACGCTAATAAATAAAATTCAACGACTTCAGCTGGCTAACCAGCATACGATATACCAATGGATTAATCAGATATTGCTCGTCCTGCTTCTCCAGCAGCCCATCATCAGTCAACACCATCAAAATCCTAAAACTCGCTTCCCTACTGCACCTGAAGATACGACTGTGCTCTTTCACGCCGTAGCCGCCATGAATAAGAATGCTGTGCAGCGTTGTTAGTTCCGGTGTCTTTAACGAATTCAGGAAGCTAAAATCAAGTCGCTTTTGTTTGATCTCAATTTCACCGTCTCCAACCTTAACGATTGCACGCAGCCAATAAATAAAGGCCAGCCGAAGATTGCCATGAGCATAAGTTCCTAAATCTTCAAAAAAGGCATTCTTCAGGAAAGCTTGTTTTTCCTCATCATCCATTTTCTGATAGTTTCGTTTCGGACTGAATCCGTCCGGCTCTCCAAAACGAAGTGAGAAGCCACTCAACTGATGGCGTTTGAGGATTAGATCACGCATCTGCTCTGGCGACATCGTGCTAAACTCAATAACATGCGCAAAATACGATGAAATCGAATTTGTATAATTCAGTAATTTCCAACTGTACAGGTAACAACTGGTCAGCCAAAATATCCGCTGATTGGTTTGACTGATTAACTTAAACAGTAAAAACAGGTTTCCGAAATCACCACTGTTCCGTAAAAACAAGTTGTGAATGTTTTCGAGAAAAACCACCCGCCTCACAGCTGACTGATTGATGTGCTCAATCAGCTCGTCAACATTTGTTACAATGGAATGATTGGATAAGCCACGCAAGAGTTCAAACAGCTCGTGATCTTCGACCTTATTCTCCGTAAAATTCAGACGAATGGTTTCGTATTGACCGATTGACTGCTCGAAGAAGTTAAAGAGTGTGGTTGTGCCGCTTCCTTGTTCTCCAACCAAACAAACCGGTGCAAAGCGTCCTTCCTGCCAGTCTTCAAAAGCTTTCGTCAAATATTGTAATTCTGCTCTTCGTGGCATGTAAAACCGATCGTCGGTTAACGGCACATTTTCGTAGAGCTTCTGATACATCAGCGGAAGCCGGCCAATAGCCTGTTGGGTTTCCGACAAGTAGTTTGAGAGCTCCGTGCTGATCGGTTCAGCTGCGTAAGAAATACCCAGAAGGCTTTTCAGATTGAAATATTTGTGATAAAAAGCTGAGTGTAGTTCTTTCAGCACATGGAAATACTGCTTTGCAAGTGTACCTGTTTTTTTGAGTAGCTGTTGCAAGAGTACCTTTCGGCGTGCCGCTGCTTCTCGACGCTGATTTTGCTTCACAGAACTATGTAGCTTGTGCGGCTCGAAATATTGCAGTACCTGCTCCGCAAAAACCTGTCCTTGCTCGTTGAAAACACTTTCCACAAGTTGAGCCAACGAAGCCAAATAGGCCAGAATTTCATCAGCCTTCTTAACAGTCCGACTAAGCCCTTCTTTCAACTCCTTAGCCGCGGTCTCATTATCCTGTTGCGACACATAAAAATCCACACTGTAATGGGCGGTGTGTTGAATTTCTTCGAGGCTCGTTGTGATCTTCTGAACCAGCACAAGGAGCTTCTTCCGTTCTGAGTCGAACTGTTGCTTAAGAGGGCCCAAAACGCTTCCCATTAACAACTCCCGGGTTTTTATCTCATGAAAAGCTTTTCGGCTAACGGCTCGCTCATCAAACACAGGTGCAGCAAACTGATGTTTCTCTGTAGTTTGTCGTATCGCTGCTTCCAACTGAGCCAGCGGACGATCGAACACATTCACCAAACGAGCATGAAATACCAGCTGAATTAATTCGGGAACCTGCTTTTCAACGTAGTATTTTATTTCAGCGAGCTTGCTTTCATCCCTTTCACTTTTGTCGCTGGTTGCAAAACCACCTAGCTCTTGCTTCAGCTTAATAAAAGCGGGTTTTAACTTTGTTGTTAACTGCTCCAGTAGAATTCCACCTTGTTCTCCGGCTTGTTCTGTCAGCTTAAAAACGAGCGCTCTGTTTTGAAGTTTGAGTCGCCAGTGCTCCCCAATCGCGAAAAAAACCAACTGCTCAGCCTGCACTATGCGATCAAGTTCTTTAACGACATTCGCCTTTCCTTTCAAAATCTTTTTTGTAGCTAAACGACGACTAGGAAACTCAATGGTTCCCGCCTTTTCTCTCAACAGATAAAATATCTCGTCTGTCTGTCCTTCCACGCTGTTAAAAAACCGATCAAGTTCTTCCTCTGCATTTTTCAGATCCGTTTCAATCCAGCTAAGACGTTCCTCCCAATCCATATGCTCAGCCTTCATTAACCGGGACTGCTCAAACTCACGATCAACTTGGTAAAACTGTCTTATCCTTCGTTCCCTGGCTTTTAAAAACTGCTCGTAAAAAGGAAGTAATAGCTCACAAAAACGAACCACATAAACGGACTCGGCCAGTTTTGCCTCTAAAATCCTATGCTTCCAGTAAGTTCTTGACTTCTTTTCTTTTCGAAAAATATTCGTAAATGACAGCACAGCCCAACCGGTGCGTAAGCCCAATCGTTTCCCAATTTTTCGCATACGAAGCGTCAATTTGTCTTCCCGCTGCTTTTGAAATCGTTCAGGAGCCTGAGCTTCAACCTGTATTTCCTGAAAAGTATACAGAAATGATTCCAGGTCAGTGAGATCACCATGCAAAGGAAGAAAAGCCATCACCTCATTTTCGGTGAGATGATCGGATAATAGCTCCGTCAGCCTTGCAGTAAACGCAGCGTAACTTTCGTGATCATCAATTTTCGAAATTCCGAGACCGAACAATTCTGCAAGCTTCTTCTCAAAAACGAGCGACTCAAGCAACTGCTGCTTGATGAAATGATATTTATAAATTGTCGCTGGTTGTGTGTATTCATTCACGATCCAATAATTAATATGAACTAAATTTAAAGCAAATCGATTAATTTATAAGCCTGTGCAGAAACATTTAGAAAAATAAAAAATCCTGCTGTTAGCAGGATTTTAATATCGTACAGGTTCGTGTTATTGAATTAGGCAGTAGCTGTTGCCATTTTCTTTTTCAACAAACCTGGAATTTCTGACGGTTCTTTTGCCACAGGAACACCTGATCTCGCAAAAGCTTTAATCTTCTCTTCAGCAGTTCCCGAACCGCTTGAGATGATTGCTCCTGCATGCCCCATTCGTTTTCCCGGAGGGGCTGTTTGTCCGGCAATAAACGAAACAACGGGCTTAGTTACATACTTGGCAATGTATTCGGCGGCTTGCTCTTCTGCGTCACCGCCAATCTCACCAATCAAAACAATGGCTTCAGTTTCCGGATCATTCTGATACATTTCCAATAGTTCAATGTAATACAATCCGGCAACAGGGTCGCCACCAATACCAACAACGGTACTTTGCCCCATATCATTCTCAGTCAACATGTTTACAACTTCATAAGTCAACGTACCACTACGCGACATCAAGCCGATATTACCTTTTTTGAAAATCATGCCGGGAAGAATTCCCAGAAGGGCTTCATCCGGTGTAATCAAACCCGGGCAATTAGGACCAATCAGCTTTGTTCCATTTTGTTTCAAAATAGGCGTCACCCGAATCATATCCAGTATAGGCACGCCTTCCGAAATGGCAATAACCAAATCAACTCCGGCATAAGATGCTTCCAAAATAGCATCAGCTGCAAAGGGGGCAGGAACAAAAATAATCGAAGCATTAGCACCTGTTGCTTTAACTGCTTCTTCTACTGTATCGAAAACAGGAATGCCATCGACAGTTGTACCTCCTTTACCAGGAGATGTACCGGCAACAACCTGTGTGCCGTAAGCTTTCATTCGGCCGGCATGAAACTGACCATCGCGTCCGGTGATTCCTTGTACCACCAGTTTTGTATCTTTATTTACGAGTATACTCATTGGGTCTGATTTTTAGGATAAATAATTAGCGTTTGCTCAACTCAATTGCTTTTTGCGCTGCTTCGCTCATCGTACTTACTGTTGGCAAGCCGGTTTGTTTTATCAAGGCAAGACCTTCGGCTGCATTAGTACCTGATAAACGTACTACGATTGGAATGTCTGTTTTAATAACATCCAGTGCCGTGATTAATCCGCGAGCTACATCGTCGCAACGGGTAATCCCCCCGAAAATATTAATCATCACCGCCTCAACATTCTTATCCGACAGCAAAATATTCATCGCATCAACCACCTTTTGCGGGTTGGAGCTACCACCAATATCGAGGAAATTTGCAGGATTGCCGCCATATAGTTTAATCATGTCCATTGTGGCCATCGCCAAACCAGCTCCGTTCACCATACAACCAATATTTCCGTCAAGCTTAATGTAGGAAAGCCCTTTTTCTTTCGCATCAATTTCCTTCTGCTCATCTTCATCGACTTCGCGAATTGCCAACAACTCGGGTTGACGGTATAAAGCGTTATCATCGAAATTCATTTTTCCATCGATCGCCAATAGATCGTTATCGGGGGTCAAAACCATTGGATTGATCTCGGCAAGGGTTGAATCGGTATCCAGAAAGATTTGATACAACTTTTGGAAAATATCAGCTGCTTTACGAGCTAGTTTCACATCCTTGAAAAGTTTCATCGCGACATTACGAGCCTGAAAGTCCAACAAACCAGTTTGTGGATTTATATTGAACTTATGAATCAGTTCCGGATTGTTTTTGGCAACTTCCTCAATTTCGACACCACCTTCGGCACTTACCATCAGTGTTACTGATTTGGAATTGCGGTCGTTAATCAAACCAACGTAGTATTCCTTTTCAATATCGGCAGCATCGGCAATGATGATCTTCTCAACCGTGCAGCCTTTAATATCCATTCCAAGAATCTGTTCTGCTGCTTTCACGGCTTCCTCTTTATTTTTAGCCAGCTTTACACCACCGGCTTTCCCGCGACCGCCAACTAAAACCTGCGCTTTCACAACGACCAGGTGATCGATATTAGCCATTGCTTCTTCAACTTCCTTTACCGTATGGCAAAGTACATGGTTTGGAACCGGGATCCCATACTTATTGAAGATGTCCCTGGCTTGGTACTCGTGTATCTTCATAGTCTATTAATTAATTTTAATGTTTAGTTATATGGATTATAAATTTATGGAATATCTCATTGTCAACATAAGACTTATGGCTTCATAAGTCCTATTTTAAAACATATCAACACGAGTTTAAATGTTTTGTTTGATGCCACTTTTGTTTTTTCAATGAAAACAAAAACGGCCTGATCGGCAGACCGTCCAAACATGACATATTTCCTTGAAATGAGCAAAAATTGATATAGATTTGCAGCTTCATCTAAATCCAAATAAACCATGATTAACGAAGTAGCCAGATTAATCAAACAAGAGGCTGAAGCAATCCAAAACATTCCCGTAACTGACCAATACGAGAAATCCGTTGAGCTAATTGAAAAACATGTTCATCAGCTTAAAGGAAAGCTCGTTGCCAGCGGAATGGGAAAAGCGGGGCAAATTGCATTAAACATTGCTACAACCTTCAGCTCAACTGGAACGCCGGCGGTATTTCTTCACCCCAGCGATGCCCAACATGGTGATCTGGGAGTTATTCAACCCAACGATATTCTTTTGCTAATCTCGAACTCAGGTAAAACCCGTGAGATTTTGGAGTTGGTTGATTTGGCGGATAACCTTCATCCCAACTTACCAATTATCGTTATTACAGGCAACCCGGAAGGTGAACTTTGCCAAACTGCAGATGCAACTTTATTCACGGGAAACCCCGCGGAAGTATGTACTCTCGGATTAACACCAAGCACATCAACAACGACCATGACTGTTATCGGAGATGTCCTTGTTGTTTTGATGATGAAACGAATCGGGTTTACCAATGCCGACTATGCCAAACGTCACCATGGTGGTTACCTGGGAGATAAGTCGCGGAGACAAGCTCGATTAATTGAAAAGAAATAATCGACTCTAGCACACCCAGTTTGTTAAATCAATTTAAAGCCTGTTGTAACAGATTTTATTTTCAGAGCAATTTGACTACAAAGCCAGCGAATTAGGATAATTTCACTCAAAAAAATTATAAATACACGTCATGCGAATAAACAGAGAAAATACGGTTGGACTTATTATTGACATGCAGGAACGCCTCCTTCCGGCAATGGAAGAATCGGAAATGCTTTTAACAAACTGCCAAACTTTGATCAACGGTTTGCAAGAACTGAATGTTCCTATTTTGGCAACTCAACAATACTCTAAAGGTCTGGGACAAACGGTTGAACCAATCAGCAGTTTAATCAAAGATTTCAAGCCAATTGAAAAGAAAGACTTTAGCTGTTGTGACGAATCATCATTTGCTGCGGAATTGGAAAAAACTCACGCCATGAATATCATCATTGCTGGTATCGAGAGCCACGTATGTGTTCTTCAAACAGCAATCGACCTGAAAGAAGCCGGATTAAACCCGGTTATTGTTATGGACTGTGTATCATCACGTTCGTTCGACAATGTCGATATCGCAGCTGAGCGATTCCGCCACGAAGGGATTATGATGACTTCGTATGAATCGATTTTATTTGAATTGACAAGAACTGCCTCTGCACCGGAATTCAAAGCAATTTCGAAATTGGTAAAATAGCAGTGATTACTGATAATTCAGAAAGAAACAGGCTTACAGAAAAGTTGATCGATTCCTAAATAATTGATCAACTTTTCTTATTTTCGAGCGAATTTGTAATACCAATCCGGCAATATGATTTCTTCGTTAAAACCAATTTCTCGCCGAAATTTTTTGCCTATTGGATGTGCAATCCTTTTTCTTGGAATATCATTCCTTACAATTCTTTTCTACTTTTCCGATTCTGACCGTGCAGTAAAAGGAATCAGCTACTCGTCAACGTTCAACTTCTTGACAGATTCACCGATTGAGACAACCTCAACCTCCGGTAATTTGAATTACCACCTTCTGATCGCCAGCGCAGTAATCATCGCAGTTTTACTTGGGCTCTTACTTCGCACTATTCTTCAATTACGTGCTACTAGAAAGGAAAACGAAGACGTTCTGGGAGCACTAAGCGTAATTATCGTGGTCGTCGACAATGACAAACGCATTGTAAAACAAGTGCGGAGTAGCGATGGATTGTTGCCATTCTCCGAAGAAAAAATTATTGGGAAATCAGCCTACGACATTTTTGATAAGGATGTGGCAGATATGATGGCAAGCGTAACAGAAAGATGTTTCGAAACGCAAAAAACTATTACTTGGGAATATTCTCTTAAGTTTGAAGGCAAGGAACTGTTTTTTTTAGGAAGACTCGTTTATCAATCTCCGACCAGAGCCATATTCAGCGCATACGAGATTACAGAAAGAAAGCTTGAAGAAGATAGGTTAAAGAAGTCAGCAAACGAAGTAAAAGAGATGAATGATGTTAAAGATCGTTTCTTTTCGATTATTGCTCACGACCTCAGAAGCCCGGTTGGTAGCTTTAAGATGCTGACAGGTATCCTTTTGAAAAACCTGGGGATGAATGACCAAGAAACAACCCGCAAGGTTCTGTCGTCAATTCATCTGGCCAGTTCCAACCTATACGATTTATTGGAAAACCTTTTAAGCTGGTCTCACAATCAACGAAAATCGCTGACTTTAAACCCTCAGAATCATATCCTTTTCGATTTGGTTGATGATGCGATCGATTCACAGCTGGTTCATTCCGAATTGAAACACATTGAACTTTGCAATGAGTTGACCCAAGAATCTCGAGCCATTTGTGATCATTATGTGACACTTACAGTCATTCGAAATCTGATCTCAAATGCCATTAAATTCACGAAAAAGGGGGGCAAAATTCATGTTGGCTGCGATCACTTTGTGAGAAACGAGAAGTCTTATTGTAAAATTTCGGTTTCGGACAACGGAATTGGAATACCTGAGGATAAAATGGCAACAATCTTCAATTTCACCCCCAACAAATCGACTATTGGAACCAACAACGAATCAGGAAGTGGGCTGGGTTTGATTCTTTGCAAAGAATTGATTGAAAAACAAAATGGCTTTATCGAAATTCATTCCATTGAAAATGAAGGCACAACAGTATCACTCTTCCTACCTACAGAGAAGCCTATCCTAAAAATTCCTAAGGTACAAGAACAAGCGTTTTGGTCATAACCTCGCCATTGATCATCACTCTGAAATAATATACTCCTGCCGGATTACCGGTTAAATCAAAATTAAGCGTATTTCCCATCTGGTTGAAAGCACCATTTCCGGAGTAAATCAACTGCCCTTTTGAATTGTAGACAGACAATTCGGCATCACCATCCTCTACACTACCAACAGTTAAGTGATACAAGCCGGAAGATGGATTAGGATAAACCTCGATCGTATTTGACAACAGTTGAATGGACAACTCGCCTTCGGCACCATTAGTGCCATCAACCTGAAGCCAATATTTGGCGCCGGGCGTTACCTCCAGGGTCTCTAAACTTGTCTCGTTAATTCCTCCGGCCAACGATGCCAACTTGAGATATGACGCTTCGCTCCCCGAAAGCAAATAAGCAGCAGTAGTGGCACGATAAATCCCAATCTCAGACTGAAAACCTTCAGCAAGGATGCTTACCCGCCCACTGGATGGCCCTTCAAAATAAAACCAAATCGAGTTATCGAGATCATCCGACGAGGTTGGCGTTGGCTCATTATCTTCTACGGTACCGCAGTCGTTCGAGTACAGACCGTTGTATCCCAATTTTAACCCTATCGCCTGGGCGACATTATCGTTCTCAGGAATGACAACATGGAGCAGAACACTGTCCGCCTTGGAACAGTCACCCTGTGATCCTGTAACTTTCACGTAGGTATCAAAAGATCCTTCCTGCTTAGCCTCATCCGTCAAACTTACCGTGAGCACATTGTCATCAACCGATGTTGAAAACTTGTCAGCGGCAGTAATATCGAACGCGAATTCAGGTGCACCTTCAGCCGCAAAGGAATAATCATCTAACTCCCAACCACACATCGTCATTTCATCCGGCAAGTCAACCAATGTAACCGGCAATTCTGCAAACACCGCAACTACATCACTATGGGTTATTTCATCGGTTCCGTTTTCGTTCGAGACGGTTAAACTAATTGTATAAGATCCTTCTGTAGAAAATAAAATTTGCGGGTTCTGCGAATTCTTATTCGTTCCGTTTACAAATGTATACGTGGAAGGACCAATGCTCCATTCCCAGCTTGTTGGCCCGTATTTCGTTTCATCAGTCAAATTTAGCACCTCAGTCATGCAAAGAATTGAAACTTCCGGGCTAAAGGCAGCAATCGGCTTACTTGTCGAATCGTAACCATCGAGTTGCAGAACACCTGTATCATCCGGGTCCAACCAATATTTCAACTGCTGTGACGAACCCGACTTATAGTTCCATGACCATGAAAACTTTCCGAACAAAGAAGAAGTTTCGTCACCTCCATGCAATTGTCCGACAATACGCTTATTCTCATCAAACAAAGGTGCACCCGATGAACCACCTTCATCAGCTCCTACATCGTAAAATACTTCCCAGTGAGAATCTATTTCTGAGATAGTCCGGTCGTCCCATTGAATCCGGTAATCATTACTTCCAACTTCATCGTAGTCCAAAGCAATGCTCTTCGGCGTTCCCTGAGGATGGTGTATACAAGTTCCACTTTGTGGATTATTATCCGTAGCATCCCACCCTGCATAAAAAGGTTCGTAATCCTGAGGAATATCCTCATCCAGTTTAACCAAGGTAAAGTCGGAAGAGGAACTTGACGCAACCAGCTCTGAACCCGATATCGTCTGATCTAAAGATGCATCAGCAGAAGTACATGTTGAATTTTCATAGTTAAAGTAGGCAACTAAACTCGAAGCTTCCAAATCCGAACTAATACAGTGGTTTGCGGTAAGAAAATACGGGGTCGCATCTTCATTAACGTTATTAACAAGAGAGCCGGAACAGTAATAACTATACTGACTATCATTAAAGGTAATCATACAAACCGCCCGTTTTTGAGTCTGCCAATCCTGACCTTCAGCACAGTTAATCTGAATGCGACTGATGGCCTCAGTCGTCAAATCCACGTAACCCGATGATACTGATCCCAAAACAACACCACCTTCATACGATGCATCAACCGGCTCGTTATATTCAATTATCAGTGTATTCTGAGGGAATTCGGCAAGTGTTAATCCTCCGTTTGCCTTCCTGTTTAGATCCGTAAAACCTCCCCGGATTTGCGTTCCATCATCCGAATAAATATATAATGCTGCCCCCTCCGGAATATCGAAGGTGGAAAATTGTAATCCTAACGAAAACGCGTTGCGACTCGAAAGTTCGTATCGCCAAACATTCATATTCCCAACTTGTGTCTGTACTCCTTCTTCCCGTATATTAACATTAATCGCTTGCAGTACACCATAACGGTTGTTCACGCCTTCCTGCACATCTGTCGCTTTCAACTCGGCAATATCTAAAGCGTCAAGTGCTTTTTGAGGGATAATCTCAGCAGCTTTCAACTTCGCATTAAACGATGCTGGTGTACTTCCATCGGAAACCTGCCCGAATGAAAAAACACTCATCAACAACAATGCAACCAATATCAAACTCCCCTTCCGATGATTGGCAACGACATTCAAAATGTCTGTACACTTCTCTTTTAAAATCATGCGTTTAATGTCAATTCAATAAAACTCACCCGCATCCAGAAATACGTCATTCTCATGCGAAGTAATATAAAAATACGAAAGCTCCGGTCCTTTTTTGAAGTATCACAAATTCTGTTCCTTACCGGAGTTTCTACTATAATACAATTCCACCCGAATCAATGTTTACCCTAAGCCTAAAAATAAAAAAAGGGTCCTTCCGGACCCTTCTCTATTGTTTTGGCGTATTTTTTCGTTAAAACGAAATATCGTATAAATCTTTACCGTCTTCGATGAACGTTTTTACACTGATATCAGTCATTGGGTGCTTAATTAACTGCATCAACAAATCCGGGCCAACTGTTGCTGAATGCGAGCCATTCATGCTCACCCGATGAATTTGGTCAACCGTTTTAAAGCTGGCAGCCAACACTTTTGTCGGTAACTTGAAATCAGTCATGTTTTTCACGATATCCCGAACTACTTCGATACCGTGAGATGAAATATTGTCCAAACGACTCACATAAGGTGCAACAAAATCAGCACCCGCTTTAGCTGATACTAATGCTTGCTGCTGTGTAAAAATTGCTGTTGCAGTCACGTTAATACCTGCATCCTTCAAAATTGACATCGCCTTATAACCTTGAGGCGTAACCGGAATTTTAGCGTAAAAATTATCACCGATATCAAAAAAGCTTTTGTATGTTTTCGCTTCACGAACGATATCCGAAGCTTCCTCACTCATCACTTGCACGTGAATCATGCCATGACCAACAATTTTCAAAATATTGTCGATCGCTACCGACAATTTATTTCCTGAGTTTTTCAGGATTGTCGGGTTTGTTGTTACGCCTTCCAGCGGGAAAAAATCATACAATTCCTTCAGGGCCTCAATATCGGCCGTGTCTGCCATGTAAATCATATTGCCTGTAATTTTTTATTCATTATCAGAATCGAAACAACAGGCAACAAGTTATAACTGCCTGCATCTATATATCCTTCGCACTGGCGAGTAAATATTCCTCAGCTTCGACGGACCAAAGGTCGTTATTTCGTTGGCAAATTTCGTGAAGGCCGGCAAATAATGGATCAGATTTTCCTTTTTCTTTAAATTCGGCAATCGCTGTCAACGGAATATCCTTATGGGTATAGATCAACTTCTTACCTCCCGGGATTTCCGGCAAATGCAAGGTCGTATCAATAACTGCGTTCAAGCCGCCCACGTGTGTAACCAAACCGGCAGGATCAAGCCCTTTTCCAAACATTTCAAGTGATTCAACCATATCATCATTGTTTCCACCAGAAGTTCCAACAATATGAGTCGCCGCATAATGCACATTGTAAAAATTCATCTTCGCTGTAAAATCTGCATTCCCCGGACCGGCAAAAAAATTCAAACAACCGTCGTTCGACAAAATAGCGTCGCCTTGCTCAATTACCGGTGGCACTGGTGCAAACACAAATACATCGTTGTAACCTTCACCTCCAGTCAAACCGCGAAGCTTACCTACCGGATCTTCACCACTTGTATTTAAATAAATCAGCTCGATGCCTTTTGTTTTTGCCCATTCGGGTGAATAGATCGAAGCAGCTCGATCCAAACGAGCCTGATCAATATCGGTAACAACCATTAAGGAAGGCTTCCTGTCTTCACGCATTATCACATAATTAATCGCCGCCAATCCCATGGGGCCAACGCCTGCCAAAATTGCCATTTTACCGCCATCAACAATTTCCATCTGGTGTACATATGAACCTGGCTTGGTGTGATAATTGGCATGCATTGCTCCAATTACACAACTCAACGGCTCAGCCAAAGAAGCCGGATAGTACCCCGGGCCTTCGTAGGCAAGCAAACAATCCTGTATCAGCACATCCTTCGGGATAATTACATAGGTAGCGTCACCACCAATATATTGATATGAGTAACCCGGTGCACTCAATACACCAACAGGACCGTCTTCGTAATAAATTGCTGGTTGAATAGAGAACTTTTGACCAGCCTTAAATTTGTGTTGCCAATCGGCTCCAATCTCAACTAACTCACCCGCAAATTCGTGACCGATCAAAATTGGGTTCTCAGCTACATCATTCGGAATGCGTTTGTGATCGCTACCCTGCGACGCTGCTTTGTACGACGACATGCAAATACTGTCGGATACAACCTTTGCTAAAATTTCATCGTCTCCAATCTTCGGAAGTTCAAACTCTTCCAGTCGCAAGTCTTTCTTGCCATATAATCGAATTGCTTTTGTCTTCATTGTATTTTCTTCTTTTATGTCATATTTCTTTATTACCGAAACTTGTTTCAGGATCTATCCCTCAAATTGAGAGATCCCGGAATAAATTCGGGACTGCGCTCCTACATTACCTTCTATCTAATTCAGCATATTCTGACCGCCGGTTACCGGAACCGCCTGACCTGTTTCATACTCCTGCTCAATCACATAGAAAATCGCACGCATCACATCAAGCGGGGTACATCCGCGACCTGCCGGAACCTGAGCTTCATAATAAGCTTTTACATCCTCGATTGTTTTTGCTCCGGGAACCTTGCCTGCATTCAAATACTGAACAAACAAACCTTTTTCCGGATCGGCCCACAGTGGACCATCGAAGAAGTTACCCGGGCAGATTGAATTAACCTTAATCCGCGACGGCATTAACTCCAATGCGAATGACTGAGTCAACCCTATACCACCAAATTTACCACCGGCATAGGCAAAGTTTTTATTACTTCCCTTCAAGCCGGATTTTGAATTGATTTGAATGATATCGGCAAAATGATCCGGCTTAATCTTATTCTGCAACTTCATGACCGCTGATGCATATTTTGCACAAAGGAAATAAGCTGAATAATTCACTTTCGTCATCAGTTCAAACGTTTCCGGTGTCATTTCATCCAGGCCACCGGCACGCAAAATTCCGGCGTTACTAACAAATGTATCCAAGCCACCGAAGTTCACAACGGTCTCATATACCAGATTCTGAACCGACTCAGCATTTGATACATCAGCTTTTACAAATAATGCTTTGTTTTTCCTGTTTACCGAATTCAGCTCTTCTGCGAATTCCTGTCCTTTTTCTGCGTTCAAGTCGGCAATAACCACATTGGCTCCGTGATTCATCAACTCTTCAACGATACCAGCGCCGAAGCCCTGAGCTCCACCGGTTACGACCATAATCTTTCGATCGACACGACCAGCCGTTGCCCCCATAGATACTTTCGAGCGATACTGCTCTACTTCCCAGTTTTCGATAAACTGAATCTGAGTAGGAGTCATCGGGTGCTCACCACCAAAAGTTTGTGACAGCTTCGCAATCCGACAACAATCGGTTACCACATCGTACAACACATCCGCGCCTTGTGCATGATCAGAAATAAGCATTACACCTAGTCCTTTCGCGAAAATTACTTTCGGCAACTTTCCTTTTGTCGATTTATATGTGTCGATTTTAATTTGAAGATCTACCAAAAAGGCTGCAGGATCTCCTTCGTATTGGGTATAGATGTAGGCCGAATTGGCATATACAATACCATCGGGGGTAAACGGATTAGAGACTGAAGGGTAGTTTTTTTCATCCAGATAGAAATCAAACAATGTATTATTGACTAACTTAACGGTTTTCAATCCTTCGCCCGAAACCATCATCCGTACCGCAGGAATCACCTTGTCAGCATCTGCAGAAACCGGTAGATCTTCTATCGGCGCTTCCTCTCCATAAGCAGCATCCAGCTTCCCAATCAAATCATCATAAATGGACTTCACCTCATCAATTGTATTAGCTCCAACAAATACACCGTGATTCTGCAATAAAATTACAGCAGGCTCCTTACCCTTCTTTTTCCGATATTCCAAGACCGACTTTTCGACGACTTTGAATAAAATATACCCGGGATCATCGTAAGGAATATATAAAACATCATCGCCGAAAAGCTCGGCCGCTTTCTCCGCTGCCTGGTTACTGCACATCAGTCCATTCACCTTCGTTGAATGTGTGTGAACGATAAAGGTATAATCGATCAGGTTGTGCAACGATGTTTCCACCGAAGGACGTCGCCCTTTCTCTGGCTCGAGTCGACTTCTCAGTAAATCATTTTTGATTTCCTCTTCGCGCTGCAGTACATCTGTTGAATAGTTTTTTGTATTGATTTCATTCAATTGCTTACGATCCAGCTTGGCAAAACCAGACTCAGTGATCGTAGATAAGCTAAAACCACTGGCCTTCACCCGCAGGCAATCGGCAGTTTTATAGGAAGTATTACCTCCCCCCGCCAATACAAAATCTTTTTGTTTGCCGTAAAACTGCGATATCTCAATTAAGTCTAATATTCCTTGTTCCATAAGTTTGATAATTCCTGTTTTGTTTTTGGTTTGATTTTTAATAGGTTCAACTACTGTCCGCTTACAAATTTCTTGATAACTGCATTTCCAAGTGTGATGAATTCATCGCGCTTATCCACTTTTGCTTTGCCGTTCTTAGCCAGATACCCCATTTGTCCCTTCGATTTTAGATACTGGTGAGCTGCAATAACGCAAGCCCCCTCATAACCTATTTTTTTCATAGCAGGACTTAACTCTTTACCATCACCTCCATATACGGTAATAGGGTCTAGCTGAGGCGTGTTATGCTCTGTTCCGAAGGTAACAACAAAGCCCCGATCATTGAAGAAATTAACGAACTCACCCAGAATCTCAGGCTTATTTCGGCCAGGAATAAGCTCCAGCATATAAACATCTTTAGCAACCAGTTGCTCATAGAGTTTTTCGTAGTCACCTTCAAAGTCGGTGAACTCACCTTTCGGGTTATCAAGCAATACCGGATAACAAGGAATGCCACCAGCCTGAATAATAAGCTCTTTTACCTGCTCCAGACTCAGGAAAGCTTTGTCGTCTTCAGGCACGAAAGCCCGTCCACCTGATTTTAATAAATTACCCCGGATTTCATTTTCCAGTCCGGCAAAATCACTCATTGCCGATTTAGGCTCTTTACCTGAGAACAGTTTTGCGAAAAATGCCTTTTGCTCCTCTTCGGAAGGGAATTTCCCAACTACCGCTTCGCGCAGTGCTTTAGCGATATGCCTTTCTCTCAACAGATTTTTGGCATATTGAGCTTTCATTTCCTCGAACGTAAATGAAAATCCGGCATTCAGCTCTTCGAGAAAAGTATTCAGTTTTTCGATCATCTGCGCAGTTTGCCGGTTACTTTCATCCTGCACCTGAAACAGTCGGGCAATCATATCGGCATTCAACCGGACCGGATAGCGTAATCCTTTCCCGCTGAAATAAGTTCGTCCCGGATTATTGGGATCATTTACCCGAACTCCGACAGCCTGCAAATCTTTTTGCAGACTCATAAATTCGATATTAAACAGTGGAAAGATGAGCCGTTGCTTTGCCAAGGTGTTAAACTCACCGTAACCATCGGTTGTGTAGAAATCGTTTATCCCTAACACCTGTACTTTCTCCTCCTGAGCCATATTAAATGGCTGAACGATTTGCGAAAAAGCGCTGAAAGAATACGGTGTATGAAAATGCCCGTTGACTTGAAGAATGTCCTGATTGAAATCCCTCGCCATTGCCAATCTGCTCCGGCTTCGGGTATTTTGCAAATACAGAAGTCGCCATAAGTTTGATTTTTAGTATTGTATCGGTTTCGGTTTGTCTTACAATATTAACAAATCAAAGCCGGATAGCTATCCTTGGGTGTCCTGCTTTAGAAACACAATGCCTAAAAACAAACAGTGGCGCCTTTAAAAAAAGACACCACTGTTGATTTTCCCCATAATCTATTAATTATTTGCACAATAGTGCTCGATCGAATCTAAATACATCGCCTTCTCTACTTCCGACAAAAAACTACCTTCAAATGAATTCCGAGCCAACTGAGCTAACTCTGCTTTATTCAACAACAAGGCATTAGCCACTGCTTTGAAATTTTCGTTGATATATCCACCGAAGTAAGCCGGATCATCTGAGTTAACAGTCACCACCAAACCTTTATGCAACATTTTCTTTAACGGATGCTCTTCCATATTTCTAACAACCTGCAATGCTTTATTGGACAAAGGACATAATGTTAACGGAATACGACGTTCGTTTAGGGCGTCCATCAAATGGTCATCCTGAATAGATGCATTACCATGATCAATTCGATTCACCTTGAGTAACTCAATCGCTTCGCGCACATAGTCTTCCGTTCCTTCTTCGCCTGCGTGAGCCACCAGCTTAAACCCTTCTGTTCTTGCCTTTGCAAAAACATCGGCAAACTTAGAGGGAGGATTCCCCTTTTCCGACGAATCCAAACCAACTGCGACAATCTGATCTTTATAAGGCAAAGCCTGCTCCAGTGTCCGAAATGCGGACAATTCAACAAGGTGACGCAGAAAACACATAATCAAGCTAGAAGAGATACCTAACTTTTCGCGACCATCCTTTAATGCTTTTGAAATTCCTTGAAAAACTGTTCCAAATTGAATGCCGCGACTAGTGTGCGTTTGCGGATCAAAAAAGATCTCAGCATGAACAATCCCATCTTCCTTCGCCCTGTTCAGATATGCCCAGGTTAAATCGTAGAAATCCTGTTCGGTTTGAAGGACATTGGCTCCGGCATAATATATATCCAGAAAATCCTGCAGCTTCGTGAATGAATAAGCTTTCTTCAATGCCTCAACGGTTGGGTATTTTAATTGGATCTTATTTCGAATTGCTAACTCAAACAACAACTCAGGCTCCAACGTACCTTCTATATGAACGTGTAATTCAGCTTTTGGTAAGCCTTTAATAAACTCTGATAATATTGATTTTGCCATAAATGAATATTTGCGACAAAGTTCTGCATTCTTTTTCATTCAAAATGAAGACAAAAATCAGTTTATCAGACGAATTCGCATTCAAGCCCCAAAGAATCTGCCATAAAAAAAGCCGGCTTATATTCCGGCTTTCATTTAGTTCTATTTATCAATCCTAGTTAATTTCGCTATTCATCCTTTTTTGATTGTCCTTTGAAATAATCATCCTTCTCCGCAAACAATACGTTAAATGTCGTCAGACTACCGTAAGCACGGGTAATATATTGTTGTAACTGCACTTTATCCTGATCATCAAGCTTTGGATGACTATTGATATTTTGCTCGAGCACGCGCAGGCGATCGCGCAACATAACTATTTTATGAAAAAAAGTCTCGATTGGTACCTCTTTGCACTGTAGCTCGGCATTTGCAGGTTTCATCTCCAACAGTCCGCCCTTCCATTTATCAGCAATCTTAGCAACATGCGTTATTCCCTGGTACTTATCGAGTACATAAGCCAATGCTTTTTCTACCTCCAAGAGTGTCAGTCCTTCCCTTGGTTCTTGCTCCGGAGAACTCAGAATCTCCAAGTCGGCATTATACTTAGTCAGTTCCATTTTACCACCGCGTTCAAAAAAAATCTCATAAATGGTCAGATGGGAACGACTTACAATCCCCTCGCCGTACACCGAGTGCTTAACCCGCGTTCCAATAGCCAGATCTTCCATCAGTTTTTGTTTTAAAAGGTTTTAGTTGAAAGATACAAAAAGGAATCAGATTTATTCACTTTCCTCGTCTTTTAGCAATAGCTCTTCGATCACCTTGGGATAGTGTTCATACTCTAACTGATGAATACGCTCTGCCAATGAGTCTGCGGTGTCGCTGGCTAAAACAGGGCACTTAGCCTGAAAGATGACACTTCCTGAGTCGTAGTTCTCATTAACGAAGTGTATTGTAATACCGCTCTCTTTTTCCTTCTTATTAATAACGGCCTCATGAACGAATTTGCCATACATCCCCTTACCTCCGAATTTTGGAAGTAGAGCCGGGTGAATATTAACGGTTATGAATTCGCTGGTTAAATTAGATGGTAACAACCACAAAAAACCTGCTAGCACGATCATATCAATTTTACGATCGCTCAACTCTTCGAGCACATCAATACTGTGATACAACTCATCCCGATCGAAGGTAAATGTTTCAACTCCCAGTTTTTCCGCTCGAATAAGCGCGTAAGCCTCCTCATTATTAGACCATAAGGAGTCGACTGTTACATCACGGCTATTTTTAAAATACTCGATTATATTTTGTGCATTAGTGCCTGATCCTGAAGCAAAAATGGCAATTCTCTTCATACTCTGCGATCTTAATTTATTTTTTTGAACTTTAGACTATCTTGTTCAATTATAGTTTGATTTCTATCTAATTAGCTGGCAAAACCAGCGATTTATTTCAATTTTATTTTGAAATATTTTGGGTAAATTTATTACTTTGCACCGATTTTTTAAAAACAAAATTGAATATTAACTTAAAATTAGAACTATGTCTGACATTGCATCTAAAGTAAAAGCAATTATTGTCGACAAATTGGGCGTTGACGAAAGCGAAGTTACCACTGAAGCTTCTTTCACAAATGATCTTGGCGCAGATTCATTGGATACTGTAGAATTGATCATGGAATTCGAAAAAGAATTTGATTTGGCTATCCCAGACGATCAGGCTGAAAAAATCTCGACTGTAGGCGAAGCTATCGCTCACATCGAAGCAAACAAAAAGTAATAAATCAGAACAAAATTTTATGGAATTTAAACGGGTAGTTATTACCGGACTTGGAACCGTAAACCCGCTTGGTAATTCTGTACAGGAATATTGGGAAGGGCTAAAAAGTGGGGCTAATGGTTGTGCTCGCATCACGAGAATGGATGTGGAACTTCACAAAACCCAATTTGCATGTGAGTTGAAAAACTTTGACCCAACGGTTTACGTTGACAAAAAGGAGGTTCGTAAAAACGACCCTTATACACTCTATGCATTTGCAGCGTCACAACAAGCTATTGACGATTCAGGTCTTGACCTGGAAACACTCAATAAAGACCGTGCAGGAGTAATTTGGGGCGCAGGAATTGGTGGTTTGCAAACTTTCTACGAAGAAGTTAAAGCTTACGACCTGTCTCGTCCTAAGTTTAACCCTTACTTTATTCCGAAAATGATTGCGAACATAGCTGGTGGATTAATGTCTATCCGCTATGGTTTCCGCGGTCCGAATTTCACAACTGTAACTGCTTGTGCATCTGCATCACACGCGATGATTGAAGCTTTCAATTATATCCGCATGGGTAAAGCAGACGTATTTATTACAGGAGGTTCGGAAGCAGCAATCAACGAAGCTGGTTTAGCAGGTTTCAATTCGATGCGTGCACTTTCAACACGTAATGACGATCCGGCAACTGCATCTCGTCCTTTCGACAAGGATCGCGATGGATTTGTAATGGGCGAAGGAGCTGGTGCTCTTATTTTCGAAGAGTACGAACATGCCATTGCCCGCGGAGCAAAAATTTACGCTGAATTTGTAGGTGGAGGGATGTCGGCAGACGCCTACCATATGACTGCCCCTGATCCAGATGGTAAAGGTGCTGCTTTGGTTATGAAATGGGCCTTAGAAGATGCTGGTATTAAACCTGAAGACATTGACTATATCAATGTTCATGGCACCTCAACTCCTCTTGGAGATATTGCGGAACCCAAAGCAATTCAAGCATGTTTTGGTGATCACGCCTATAAATTGAGCATTAGTTCCACAAAGTCAATGACTGGTCACCTTTTAGGTGCTGCTGGTGCTGTTGAAGCAATTGCTTCAATCTTGGCTATGCAAAATGGAATTATCCCTCCAACTATCAACCATTTTACCGATGATCCTGAGATCGATCCAAAACTCGATTTCACTTTCAACGTAGCGAAAGAACGTGAAGTAAAATACGCTCTTAGCAACACATTTGGTTTCGGAGGTCACAATGCTTCAGTAATTTTAAAGAAATACTGATAACGTGATACGATCATTCGTACAAAAAATAAAACTCTTTTCAACTCCACGAAAAGAGTTTTATTTGTTTTTAAAATCGTTGTTCGGTCTATCCCCCAACAACTTAAACTTATATGAGACTGCCCTTACGCATAAGTCGGCTTCAAAAATTGATTCTCAGGGAAACATGGTAAACAATGAACGACTCGAGTATTTAGGTGATGCCATACTCGGCTCCATCATTGCTGAATTCCTATACAATCGTTTCCCAAATCAGGATGAAGGTTTTCTAACACAAATGCGTTCAAAATTGGTAAACCGAAGCTTCTTAACAGAGCTTACTTACCAGATTGGACTGAACACCTTCATCAAGTCGAATACTAACAACACTGCCGAGAATAGTCATATTTACGGGGATGCTTTTGAAGCTATTATTGGTGCACTTTATCTAGACAAAGGCTATAAAGACACGAAGGAATTTATTACGAAAAAGATCCTTCCGAATTATGTCGATCTTAATCAAGTACAGCACACCAATACTAACTTTAAGAGCCAGTTAATTGAGTGGAGCCAAAAGCACAAAAAAGAGATTAACTTTGAAACGACAGAACATCTTGCCGGAGACAGTAAGAATCCAAGCTTCATCACGGTGATTTCGTCAGATGGCGTAGCGATTGGGAAGGGCGAAGGAAACTCCAAAAAAGAGTCCCAGCAGAATGCTTCGCGGCAAGCAATCAATCATCTGAAAAAGACAGGAAACGGGGAGTTTTAACCGGGTCTGTAAAAAGAATTAGCGGGATCCTCTGACCCCGCTAAACCAAAACCTAAATTCACCTTGTTAAAACTCAGTTAAACCCCAATTTGTAAAAAGAAAATTGTTATTTGCTTTTCACACTTTCAAAGATAGGCATTCATGACATGCGAACTTGTAAAGAAATGTTAAAGCCTGTTAACGACTTTAAGCGCCTGAAAAACTATTCAATACGCAGATTCTCAACCTGTGTTAAATTGTGTTAAGTAGCGATTTCACCCAACCATAAAAAGTTATCTTTGCGAACATGAGCAAAAAGATCATCATAAGCCTGATAGTATTAATGGCCTTGGTTATGACCAGTCTGATTCTGGTGCAATCCAGCTCCATCAAAAAAGCTTTTGATATCCGCGAGGAACAATTTGACCAGATTGTTTCCCGAGCACTGAAAGAAGTGATTGATAAAATTGAAGCCGAAGAAATGGCAACAATCTCCCAGGACCCTTACACTGCGCGAAATTCGATGTTCCCAAGTACGCGAAGCAGCATATCCTTCGGAAGTTCAGGAAGCCAAAGAATAAGTCTTTCTGCTGAGTTTTCGAAAAGAAACGGTCTGGGGGCTATTACCGAAAAATATGTGATCACCGGTGCCGATACAGCCACCAACGAGCGCGGTCGTCCAGGCGACTTTCCGTCTGCCTTCGATGAGATTCACGACGCCGATAACTTTATAATACAGCGGTGGTACGAAAAACAACGGGAATTAGCCTCCATGTGGCGGAACACACTCAATAAGGAACTATTATCTGCTCTGCCATTAAAAGAAAGGATCGACCAGCAACAACTGGAACATTTACTCAGCACAGAATTAAAAGCGAGTGGAATTAACTTGGACTTCAGGTATGCTGTCAAATCATTTCCTGCAGGTGAAGAACAATTAGTATTTGGCAGCAAAGGCTATAATCCGGAGAAACGCAAGGAATACTGGGGACTCCTGTTCCCTCGCGACAATAATCTCAAAGCCAACTACCTGCGGGTTTATTTTCCGAAGCGAGATACCTTCCTGCTTAAGACAACGGGCTACATGGTTATTCCTACGGCGATTCTGACATTTATGCTTATTGCCATTTTCGTGTATACGATCATGATCATTCTGAAACAGAAGAAGCTGTCGATCATCAAAAATGACTTCATCAACAACATGACGCATGAGCTGAAAACACCGATATCAACAATCTCACTTGCCAGCCAAATGCTGCATGACAATAGTGTTTCAAACACGCCAAAGACCATCGAGCATATTTCCAGCGTAATTTTACAAGAAAGTAAACGACTGAGCTTTCAGGTTGAGAAAGTGCTTCAAATGGCAATTTTCAACGAAGGACGATTGAAGCTTAAGTTTAAAGAATTCCACTTTAATGATCTAATCAGCAACGTAATTCTTAACTTTGAGCTACGCGTCAAAAATAAGGGCGGTAAATTAGGAGCTGAGTTGCTGGCGGAACAGGATTTCATAAAAGGGGATGAAGTACACGTTACCAATGTTATTTTTAACCTGTTGGATAACGCTGTAAAGTACAGCAAAGAGCAACCCGAAATTTCAATTAAAACTGAAAATAAAGGGAATTACCTGCTGGTTTCCGTTAGGGACAATGGCATCGGTATCCCGAAAGAACATATTGATCAAATTTTTGAACGATTTTTCCGTGTTCCGACAGGAAATGTGCACGACGTGAAAGGCTTCGGACTAGGACTGAGCTACGTCAAAAAAATTATTGATGCACACCAAGGGAAAATCAAAGTAGAAAGTGTTGTTAATAAGGGAACAAAATTTATTCTTTACTTCCCGCTTAATTTGAAAGAAGATGGAAACAAAAGCAAAACTTTTATTAGCCGAAGACGATGAAAACCTCGGGATTGCAAAAGGATTCGACACTGACCTGTTTGGTGACGGAGAATTAGCTTATACTGGCTTTAAAAAGAACGAATACAACATTTGCGTACTGGATATCATGATGCCAAAGAAAGATGGTATTTCGCTGGCTCGCGACATTCGCCTAATCAACCAAAATGTACCTATCATTTTCCTCTCAGCTAAAAATCTGAAAGAAGATGTACTCGAAGGTTTCCGGACCGGAGCTGACGATTACATCACAAAGCCATTCAGTATGGAAGAATTAATCTTCCGGATTGAAGCGATTTTAAGAAGAACAACGCAGGAGGCAAACAGCACGGGAGGCGAACAAAACGTATTCAAATTGGGACGTTTTACCTTTGATCCGCGCAAACAGATATTAACCAACGAGGAAAAAGACGAACAAGTAAAACTAACCACGAAAGAGTCGGAATTATTACGTTTGCTATGCAACAACGCTAACAAAGTTTTGGAACGTAATTTTGCATTAAAAACCATCTGGATTGACGACAACTATTTCAATGCAAGAAGCATGGACGTATATATTACGAAGTTGCGTAAACACTTAAAAGAAGAAACCTCCGTTGAAATTATCAACGTCCATGGAAAAGGTTATAAACTGATCGTTTAAGATTCAACTATCATAACACGATTAATCCCGGAGCCCATCCGGGATTTTTCATTTTAAGACTTATCATCTTTACCAAAGACATTGAACACCCCCGGAATTTGTTCTGAACGCCCCATAATGTATACAATATCGTTTTGCTGAAGGCATTGTTTTGCGTCAGGATGTTCTATCAACTTATCTTCCCTCAACACCGCAATTAGAGTTACATCATATACTTTCCTAAACTGAATCTCCTTGATCGTTTTTCCAACAACATCCGATCCCTCCCGAACTCTCAGAGCAACAATATCCAAATTTGGCAACTCCTTGAATATTTGGTTCGAGTTATCGCTTTCATCTCTAAAAATTCCATAATGATCGTCCCTGATCTTCGCAATCATGCGATTAATTTCACGACGAGGAACCAACCTTTTATTCAGTACCTTTTCAAACAAATCAATAGCAGTTTCAAACTCTTCGGGAATGACTTCGTTCGCACCATTCTTATAAAGTTCTTCGACATCGAAAACATGCTTGGTTCGAACGATAATGTGAACATGCGGATTAAGTGCTCGGATTTTCTCAATAATCGACATTGCAATAACCAAATTGCCAACCGAAATAACAACAACATCT
>QKCF01000424.1 GCA_003246935.1 Sunxiuqinia sp.
TCAAAGTCATGGATCAATACGGAATTTACCACGAACAGCATGGATTCGACAACACACCACATGCCTTCTGGTTGTTACACCCTTGGTTTGATCAAACGCACGCCTATATTTTGAACTTTTTGAATCATATCTTTCAATAAAACATGAACCAATGAACTTCAAGAGACTACTATCAATTTTCATTTTAGCAACAGCTTCTGTTCAACTAAACGCCCAACTATGGAATCCCGACCTGGGCAACGGAAAATATAAAAACCCAATCATTTTTGCGGACTATTCTGATCCCGATGTATGCCGCGCGGGTGAAGATTTCTACATGACTGCATCAAGTTTCAACTGCGCTCCGTCGTTACCAATCTTACACTCGAAAGATATGGTAAACTGGGAACTAATCGGATATGCTTTGGATGAGCAGGTTCCGGTTGAACACTTTGAAAAACCACGTCATGGCGAAGGTGTTTGGGCTCCTTCAATCCGCTACCACGAGAATGAATTTTACATTTACTACCCGGATCCGGACTTTGGCATTTACATGACTAAAGCGAAAGATCCGAAAGGTCCATGGAGCGAGCCGGTGTTGGTTAAAGCCGGAAAAGGCTTAATCGATCCATGCCCGCTATGGGATGAGGATGGAAAAGCTTACCTGGTATATGCTTTTGCAGGAAGCCGCGCTACCGTAAAAACGGTGATCCTGGTTTCGGAGATGACACCGGACGGAACGCAAACCATTGGCAAAAGCGTAATGGTGTTTGATGGCCACGATGGACACACGACTGTTGAAGGCCCTAAATTCTATAAAAAAGGAGATTACTATTATATCCTGGCTCCTGCCGGTGGTGTAAAACCGGGATGGCAGTTAGCGATGCGCTCAAAAAGCGTTTGGGGACCTTACGAATATAAGGTTGTCCTGCAACAAGGTAAAACCGAGGTAAACGGTCCGCATCAGGGAGCTTTGGTTCAACTGGAGAACGGCGATACCTGGTTCTATCATTTTCAGGATCGCTGGGCTTATGGTCGCATTGTTCACTTGCAACCCGTAACCTGGGTTGATGGTTGGCCAATTCCGGGAGTCGACAAAAACAAAGATGGTATTGGCGAGCCTGTTTCAGAATGGACAAAACCCAATGTGGGTAAAGAATATCCGTACGTAGGCATTCCAGTATCCGACGAATTCAACAGCCACGAGTGGGGCTTGCAATGGCAATGGCATGCAAATCCGCAAGTTTATTGGGGCTACATGTCGGGCAATTTAGGCTACCTGCGATTGAACTGTATTCAGGTTCCGGAAGACTATGTAAGCTTGTGGCAGGTTCCAAACCTGTTCCTTCAAAAATTCCCGGCGCCGGATTTCACTGCAACTGCAAAGATGACCTTCTACAACCACCAGGACGGTGACAAAACCGGCTTGCTTATCATGGGTGAAGATTACTCATACATCGGCTTGGAGCAAGTTGAAGGGAAACTGAAGCTGGTGCAAAGCTCATGTAAAGACGCCCGCACTGGAGGTAAAGAAGTCGTAAATAAATCAATCGATATCGACCAGCAAGAAATCTATTTCCGTGTAACTATCAAGCACGTTCCAAATTCACCGGAACATGATGCGAAAGCGCAGTTCAGCTACAGCGAAAACGGAAAAAAATTCAAAGATTTTGGTCCTGAGTTTAAGCCACGTGCCGGCCGTTGGATTGGTGCAAAAGTCGGTATGTTTGCAACCGGAACACAAAAAACAAATGACAGCGGTTACGTTGATATCGATTGGTTCCGTGCGGAGTAAAATTTGCGCAGGAAACGGAAACAAAAACGTCATCACCCTGAAACCAAGAATATTTAACTGATATGAGAGCAAGATTATTCGTACTTGCTGCAATTACGCTACTTCTCGGAGCATGCCAAAGCAGTGAGCAGAGCAAAGATCAAAAAGAAAAAAAGAGTGTGAAAATTTACATGATTGGCGACTCAACCATGGCCAACAAGGAAGCGAATCGGCGACCGGAAACCGGCTGGGGAATGGTCTTCAACGAATTTTTCAACGACAAAGTAACCGTTGACAACCATGCGGTAAACGGACGCAGTTCAAAAAGCTTCATCGGTGAAGGACGCTGGAAAGAGGTTTACGATCTGTTACAACCGGGCGATTACCTGTTTATTGAGTTTGGACACAACGATCAAAAATTTAAAAGCCCCGATCGTTATACCAATCCCTTCACAACATACCGCGCCAACCTGGAGCGCTATGTTACCGAGGCACGCGAGAAAGGCGCTATTCCAATCTTGTTGACGTCAATTGTGCGCCGTAACTTTAACGAGTATGGTTGCCTGATCGACACGCACACCGACTACCCTTTGGTGACTCGATTGGTTGCCGACGATATGGATGTTCCATTTGTCGATTTACAGCGATTGACTGAATTCCGCGTAACTGAATTGGGACCTGAAGATTCGAAACAACTGTACAACTGGTTAGCTCCGGGCGAGAATGAAAATTATCCCGACGGTGTTCAGGACGATACCCACCTGAACAATAAAGGAGCTCACGAAGTAGCTCAGATGGTTATTGATGACATGAAAAAACAAGGCATCTTAACCAGCTACATCAAGTAAATCAATTCTCAATCAAATATTGAAAATGGCCGGTCACTTTTGGGTAATCGGCCATTTTTTATCCTCAGGCCGGATTGGCCTATCCTTTTCCAATCGATGAAAAGGATACAAAAATCTTGTCAAAACGAACCCTCGGCCGGGCGTTTTGACGGCCTACCCGCCTCATCAATCAGGCTTCATCGTAAATTGGGTCGTTTAAAAAGGATTGACTCAATATCAATTGCACCATCACTCACTCGAAGTGGCCGACTGCACGCAGCAATAACGAACGAAAACACGGAAGTGCTACGCGATAGCGATAAGCATGGAGTGTTGATAGTGAGTGGTGCGCAGCAATTGCCTCGGGCAGTCTTGATCTTTTGGTTCGTTTTGCATCAAGGCAAAATGAACAGCCCGTCCGGCTGGAGGACAAAAAAATGTACTCCTATCCTAAACCATATATCTTTTTCATTCCAATTGGCGATTTTCTGAGTTCACGTCTGTTTATTGACGCAATTCAACTAAACAAACAACAAAGCCGGCGCTTTTCTTGTTGAATAATACAACTGATTACTTATTTTAGCTGACGATGCACAACGAGATTACAACATACGGTTTATTGGATCAGCAAGGTGTTGAGACCAACTTCATTTTAAAGGATATAGGAGCCCTGTACGATAAATTTGGCGGTGAACCCGACAAACCACATCGGCACGATTACTTCACCATCCTTTTAATTGAAAAAGCCAAAGGTGTGCACATTATCGACTTTAAATCGTACGATTTATTCGACCATTGCCTGTTTTTCATTTATCCCGGCCAGGTGCATCAGGTTATGGCCAGCGAGCGCCCCGAAGGTTGGGTCATCAACTTCACCCAATTATTTTTGGTGCAACACAGCATTCCCGATCGCATGATCAACGATGTGTACCTGTTCAACAAACATGGCGAAACACCGCCGCTCCCGGTTACCGAAGAAAACTTTCAACATTATAAAGACATCATTCGCCAAATTCAGCAATACAGCCAGCTGGATTCGAGCATGAAGGATGATGCACTAGGCGCCTTACTGAAGTTGATGCTGGTGCAAAGCAACAACCATTGCTCGTTGCAAAAAGAAAAGAATCCGCAAACCATTGAAGTGGGAAATCAACTGCTGCGACATTTTAAAGAATTGATTGACCAACACTACAGTGAGCTGCATAAAGTGAGCGACTACGCAGATATGTTGTCGGTAACAAGCGACTACCTCAACAAATCGGTGAAAGCTATAACCGGTAAATCAGCCAAAGAATTCATTCTCGATCGTATTTTGGTTGAAGCAAAACGCGTACTATTATTTACAGAAACCACCAATAAAGAGCTGGCTTTTCAACTCGGCTTTGAAGAGCCATCGCATTTTAGTAGCTTCTTTAAACGCTATACCAATACATCTCCTATCGACTTCAGAAACACAGCGCGCCAAGCGTAAATTAGTTCCAGGTTGTGACTCAATACGCCTGTTTTTTGACCTGATCAGGCTCTAATTTTGCCATTTCCCTCTGCTTTTTCTTCACCAGATCGGTTTTTTGTAATCCCTGTCCTGATTTTTGTAAATTAAAAGATATTGTAGTCCTCTATCTTTGTCATATCAATTTAAAACAAAGCCCACGGGCCAAATTGATACAGAAACAGAAAACAAAACAGAGAAACAAGAAAGGTCAAAGCCATGAAAACGATTTTACACAAAGCCAACACACGAGGACATGCCAATCACGGTTGGTTGAACTCGTACCACACTTTCAGCTTTGCCAATTATTACAATCCCGACCGAGTACACTTTGGCGCGCTGCGAGTGCTAAACGACGACACCATTGCCGGGGGAACAGGTTTCGGAACACACCCACACGATAATATGGAAATTGTTTCGATCCCGATTTCCGGAGCATTGGAACACAAAGATAGCATGGGAAACACCGCTGTCATCCAGTCCGGAGAAGTACAGGTGATGAGTGCAGGAACAGGAATCTTTCACTCGGAATACAACAAGCAAAAAGACGAAGCGACCAAATTCTTACAAATCTGGGTTTTCCCAAACCGGAAAAATGTAACGCCTCGCTACGATCAGATTTCGATCCGCGACCTGGAAAAGGAAAACGAGTTCTTCCAAATTTTATCGCCCAGCACAGAAGATGAAGGCGTTTGGGTGCACCAACAAGCCTGGTTCAACCTGGGCAATTTCACCAATGACACGGAAACAAGTTACCAACTTCATGATGAAAATTCCGGCCTCTACGTATTCGTGCTGAAAGGAAACGTTGAAGTTGAAGGGAACGAACTAACAGACCGCGATGGACTGGGAATTTGGGAGACCAACTCGGTAGCATTTAAAGCGGAGAAAGACACGCAACTTCTGCTCATGGAAGTACCAATGAATTGAAACGAATAAAGAAAAAACAAATAGTAAATAACAATCAAAATCAGAAGAAAATGAAAACAGTTAAAGTATTATTAGCAGCAATTGCCCTTACAGTGGGCTTAGGAGTTCAAGCAAAAACCGTAAAAGTTGACGCTTCGAAAAGTACAATCTCTTGGTTAGGTAAAAAAGTTACCGGCGAACACTCAGGAACAATCGACCTGAAAAGCGGTGAGTTAAAAATAGACGGTGGCGCGATTGCCGGTGGTGATTTCGTAGTAGACATGACCAGCATCAAAAACACGGACCTGACCGACGCAGAATGGAATGGCAAATTAGTGGGCCACTTGAAATCAGACGACTTCTTCGCCGTTGAAAAATATCCGGAAGCCAAATTGGTAATCACTAAAGAAGCAGCTTTCTCAGGCGACAAAGCTACTGCAACAGGCGATTTGACCATCAAAGGAACCACGCACCCGGTAACCTTCGACGTAACAAAAGACGGTAACACATACACGGCTGAAATTACTGTTGACCGTTCAAAATACGACGTACGCTATGGTTCTAAATCATTCTTCGACAACTTGGGCGACAAGGTGATTTACGACGAATTCTACCTGACCGTAAAATTGGTAGTTGAATAAAACAACAGATAGAGAAGGGGAACCCTCGCAGGCTAAGGCTTGTGGGGGTTATTTTTTTGCGCGAAATTGAATTGAATTGTCACTCCGTTGTTCGCGGCGGCTTAATCGCTTTATTTTTGCCGTCAACCTGATTTGTTAACGAGCTGCCCCGAAAACGATGCCGTTAACAAATGTTAGTGTACTCACCAGCCGCTGGGGAAGCCATTAACAAATGTTCATGCCTCCACCTGTCGCTAGGGAAGCCGTTAACAAATGTTGATGAGCCCACTGCCCGTTCGGGAAGGCTTAAACAAATGTTTGTGAGGCCACCGGCCGTTCGGGAGCGCATTAACAAATGTTAGTGCCTCGCCCGACGCTTAGGGAGGGCTTTAACAAATGTTGAAGCCTCCTGAAAAAACAAAAATGCATGAACAAATCGGCGCACTTAGGCATTTAGAGAGAGATCAACAAAAACGAAAAGCGACAGATGCACTATTTTACACTTCCCGGCTACGGCGGCTCATCAGCCGAACATTGGCAAAGTTATTTTGAAGCAAAGCTCCCCAACTGCGAACGCATTGAACAGGCCAACTGGGATGGGCCCGACCGCGAAAGCTGGGTGAACAATGTGGAGGCGAAAATTTCAGGCTGCGAGGACAAGGAGATTATACTGATTGCCCACAGCTTGGGCTGCATTACGACGGCCCATTGGGTGAAGCAATTTCAAAAGAAGGTGAAAGCAGCCCTGTTGGTTGCACCGCCTGACCTGGAAAACCAGGATCATGGTTTCACAAGCTTCACGCCTACGCCTTTGGAAAAGCTTCCGTTTCCAACAATACTGGTCGCCAGCGATAACGACCCGTGGTGTGCAAAAAAACAGTCAGAATTCCTTGCCGGGAAATGGGGCAGCCGCCTTGTTGTACTCGAACAAGCCGGACATATTAATGCCGATGCCGGGTTCGGACAATGGGACGCAGGACTGAAACTAGTCGAAGAGTTAGCTTCCATCTAGCTCCATTCCTGCGCTGTCCGGGCTACTTTAACCAGCCCGTTACGCTGTAACGGTTTCGTTTTGCAGGCAACACCTCGTGTTCAATCAGGTCGCTTTTAAAAACAACGGTCGTTCCCCATTTGGGGAGAATGCGCAAATCGCCCCCGGGAAGGTACAGGACCAGCGTTCCGCCATCGTCTTCGGTCCAATCTTCATTCAGGTAAGTAACAACCGAAAACTTCCGGCTTTCGTCGTTCTTAAACCGATCGAGATGACGCTTATAGTAGTTTCCTTTTTCGAAACAGGCATAGTGAAATTCCCAGTCGTGAATACCAGTGTAGCAAGTCCGGTTCAGGTAGTTGGTAAAGCTGCCGATCCCGGCAACAAAAGCTTGTTCTGCTTCCTGCGCTGAACCGTTGTCGATCCAGTGGATTTTATCCGATCGGATCGCTTTCTCTTCAGTCAGATTGAATTGATTGCCGATGCCGGCCCGTTTAAACTCGTCGTCGTCCAGCAGCCGGAGTAGTTCCTGCTTCAGTCCGGTTAACACTTGAGGCTCGAAAAGCGCATCAACCACAGCATAATTATGCTCCAAAATTCCATCAATAATCGCTTCGTATTGATGACGGCTCCATGTCTTCTTATCCGATCGTAAATTTTTGATGGATGAGAAACATCGAACCGGAGAAATTGGTTCATTGGGCTACTAAGAAATAATCAGGAGACGCGCGAAAAGTTTTCAGCTAAAAACTCCCTGCACGATTCTACTTTTATCTGGCCTCTGGTTGGCACCATATTTTCCCACAACATATTAAAATAATCAACCGCCAACAAGCCCGTAATGTGTGGTCGATTAGCCGTGGTGTGCCCGTCTTTGATAACCGTTATTTGATAGTCGCGACTCAAAGCACCTTTCACCGTAGCATCAACGCAAAAATCGGTTGCACAGCCGGTAATCACCAACTCATCAACGTCGTGTTCTTTCAGTATCGAATCCAGCGAAGTTTCATAAAAAGCATCATTCGCTGTTTTCCCGATTATAATATCGTTCGGCATACGCACCAATTCGGGCAACAACTCCCATTCCTGTGTAAATGGTCTAAACTCCCCCTGCGCCGATCCATCGTGTTGTATAAATATTACCGGCATCCATGCTTCACGAAATTCCTCCGTAAGTTTGTTGATCTTTTCGATCACCGCTTCGGCATTATAACGCAAAAACATCGGGGTAAACGAACCCTGTTGCATGTCAATAATTAGTAAGGCTTTCATAAATCTTTTTTCCATTTTTTTGAATCACCATCGGAACAAAACCGATGCCAAAAAGATTGATTGTTTTCTACAAACTCTCCAGAAATTCGTCGCAAGGGATCAACTTAATTTTCTCTTTGGTGGGTGCCAGTTTTCCCCAAAGTAAATTGAAATAATCCACTGCCAACATCGCCGTCATTTGGGGACGACTGCGAGTCGTGTGAGCGTTTGAGATAACTGTGACCAGGTAATCATGACTATAAGCCGCCTTGACGGTACAATCTACGCTAAAATCGGTCGAGCAACCGGTAATTACCAACTCGTCGACACCTTTTTCCTTCAAAATCCGATGCAGGTCTGTTTTGTAAAAAGCATCGTTGGCTATTTTTCCAACCACTAAATCGTCGGAGCGCTTACCCAGTTCCGGCAGTATTTCCCATCGTTCTGTTCCGGGGATGAAAAAACCCTCCCGCGAGCCGTCGTGCTGCACGAAAATCACAGGTAAGCCCAACATCCGAAACTTCGACGATAGTTGGTTTATCCGTTCAATGACCCCCTCTGCATCGTAACGTGCGTCCATCGGGTCGAATGCCCCGCGCTGCATATCAATAATCAGTAATGCTTTCATATTAGTCTGGTTTGAATCGTTACTCTCTTTAACGTTAGTCAACTTCCATAAGTTAAGACTTTTGGCACTGCCAACAAATGAATTTTGCCCATTTTGATTTTCCTAAAATGACTGATTTCATAAGCCCAAAAGAAAAAAGGAGCATTTCTTTTTCAGAAATGCTCCTTCCCTTCTATTGTGGATTATTAATTGTCTGCTCCTACTTCACTTCGAAGTCGAACATTTTATGTCCTTCCAGGAAACCTTCCAAACGATCACCGATTGCAACGGGGCCAACACCTGCAGGTGTTCCTGTGTAGATCAAATCACCAATCTTTAGCGTGAAGTAATTCGACACCTGGCTGATTAATTCATCAATCGGGAAAAGCATAAACGAAGTGTCCCCGTTTTGAACAACCTCACCGTTTTTCTTCAATTGAAATTTGATATTACCAACGCCAGGCAATTCCGTTTTCGGAATAAAATCATTACAGATTACAGCAGAACGATCGAACGCTTTGGCTTTCTCCCAAGGCAGCCCTTTGTCCTTCAACTTAGCCTGCAAATCACGAGCTGTAAAATCGATCCCCAATCCAAGCTCATCATAGTAACGGTTCGCAAACTTGGCTTCGATGTTTTTACCAAGGCGATTAATGCGTACAACAAGCTCACACTCATAATGCACGTCCTCGCTGAACGATGGGATATAAAACGGATCGTTGTTTCGCAACAATGCCGAATCCGGTTTCATAAAGATGACCGGTTCCGTTGGTATATCATTATTCAATTCGCGAGCATGTTCGCTGTAGTTCCGTCCAATACAAATGATTTTCATGATTCAAATTTCAGGTTACAAGTTCCAAATTCCGGGTTCCAAATTCCAAGATGCTTCAGGCTAAATTTTTCAGACATAAAAGATCTGAGACCTTATGTTTGTTTGTATGCCCCATTATTTTAGCTCCCTGCTAATTATCTTTCATCCGCAATTTAATCGCGGTCAGTACCTTCTTAGTATATAGCGGAAATTCGCCCTGCATGATCCAACCAAAATAGCCGGGTTGCTCACGCAAAACTTTTTCAACAGGAATACCTTTGTTCTTTCCAAAGTTGAATACCTCAACGCCTTTCTCGTCGTACACAATGCGCCCGATAAAGTCTACATTACGGTCGTAAGCAGAGAACTCACTTAGCGCATTCACGTCGTTCTGAATGGGCTTGGTAACTTTCCCTTTGGCATCCTCGAATTCAGCTTCCTGATAGACGTCCAGTTGCGCTTTCAACACCTCGTAGGTCGCTTTGGTATCCGCCATTGCGCTATGTGCATCTTCCAGCTCTTGCTGGCAATAAAATTTGAAAGCCGCAGCCAAGGTACGTTTCTCCATTTTATGGAAAATCGCCTGCACGTCAACAAACTTGCGTTTCTTCAAATCCACATCAACACCGACCCGCAGAAACTCCTCGGCCAGCAATGGAATATCGAAACGGTTTGAGTTAAAGCCAGCCAAATCGCATCCTTCCATAAACTTGGCCAGCGACTTGGCAACTTCTTTAAATGTCGGGCAATCTTTTACATCATCATCGTAAATACCGTGCACCCTGCTGGATTGTTCCGGAATTGGCATCTCCGGATTAATCCGCATTTCCTTGGTTTCTTCGCTTCCGTCAACATGAACTTTAATCAATGCCAGCTCAACAATGCGATCAGTTGCCACATTGATTCCTGTTGTTTCCAAATCCAAAAAGATGAGTGGATTCTTTAAATTGAGTTTCATTTTCGTTTTCTTTTCGGCTACACAGCCTATTATGAATAAAAAGCCTAACAAGAAGTCTCCTGCCAGGCTTTCAGAACTATATTAGTTACATTTTATGCATTAATCATCATCGGCATCAAAAGCATCAACATATCTTCTTCGTCGAAATCTTTCTCTGCCGGGAGCAACAAGCCTGCACGGGTTGGATCAGACAACTCAACACGCACTTCCGACGATGTAATATTTGAAAGAATTTCCAACAAGAAAGTCGATTTGAAACCGATTTCAATTTCCTCACCTTCGTACTGACACTTGATACGTTCAACAGCAGAAATTGAAAAGTCAACATCCTGAGCGGAAATTACCAATTGGTTATCCTGAATATGGAACTTAATCAGGTTACTTGCCTGGTTTGCAAATACCGATACCCGTTTAATGGTATTGTAGAATTCCAAACGGTCAACAGTCAGTTTGTTCGGGTTGTTAGTCGGAATTACCGAATTGTATGCCGGGTAGTTACCCTCAACTAAACGACAAATCAGTTTAAAGTTGCTCAAAGTGAAAAAAGCATTCTTTTCATCGAACTGCAATTTCACATCGTAATCTTCTTTTACCAACAAGTTCTTCAGCAAAGCAGCCGGCTTTTTCGGTAAAATGAATGACGACTCAACTTCAGCTTGTGCATCGCTACGTTTATAACGAACCAGCTTGTGCGCATCCGATGCAACAAAGGTCAAATTATCAGTACCCAATTCAAGAAAAATACCATTCATTACCGGACGTAATTCATCGTCGGCAGTTGCAAATAAAGTACGCTGAATACCTGTTTGCAATACATCATGTGGCACTTGAATTGTTGAAGCTGCTGCTTCGTTTAATTCAGGCAACTGCGGAAATTCATCACCATCTTGTCCGACGATACTGAACTTACCGTTTTCAGAATAAATATCAATGCCAAAAGTATCCATGTCGAATTTGAAAGTCAAAGGCTGATCAGGGAATTCCTTCAAAGTATCGTTCAGCAGTTTGGCAGGAACAGCAATGTCGCCTTTTCCTTCTGCGTTATCCAATTCTAGGCTGGTAATTAGTGTTGACTCCAAATCTGAAGCGGTAACCGTTAAGCGGTTATCTTCCAGTTGAAATAAATAATTATCCAGAATGGGTAATGTATTCTTCGAACTAATCACCTTACTGATCGCATTCAAGTGACTGAGTAATTCGGTACTGGAAACAACAAATTTCATTGATATTTTCTTTTAGTTTGACTTACCTTAAACAAATTGCGGATTGCTGTTCTCAACCGCGTGAATACACGAATATACAAACTTTGCTCTGGTTTCCCTTGATTTGATATTCACAATTTATACAAAGTAATTAACCACGGTATTTTTTTATTCGAACAAAGTGGAAGATCAACCCGAATAAGAGAATGATAACCAACGGGCCCACAACATTAAGCACTTGCCAAAAGGTCTTTTCCTCACGTAGGCGGACCTTGTCAAGCAGGCGAATTTTGAAAACCCGCGACCGCAATTCCATGATCCCTGAGTTATCACAAAGGTAGTTGACCGCATTCAGCAAAAAGGCTTTATTACCGAAGGTTTGCTGTGAGTATTCGTCGTAGCCTAAAGGCTGAGTTCGCACCTGTCCGTTGCGCCGCGAGACTTTGTTCGCAATTAAACTACCATCGGCCAACACGATCATTTTTGCCTGTTTTGATTTCGTTGCAATATCAATTCCAAGTGGGTTAAACTCTTTGGTCATTCTGTTGGCGAACACCGAAGGGAACTGCCCTTCCAGCAAAACTCCAACCGAAATATTCGGAACATGAAACAACTCACGCGCCGGCGGACTGTTTATACTCTGCAGGTTAATTTCTTCAGGAGTACCCACTTTTCGCGAATACAATGATGTATGCAGAATCACCGATTTGTATACTTCCGGATTTCTACCCACCGTGTCAATAGAGCTCACAAATTCTGATTTTAAACTATTCAGATTTCGACTAATCACGTTGTCCGCCGAGGGTGTAAGCAGAGGCGAGTAATACCAAGGCGCCGGCGTAAACTTGGGCTGCGACGCTACCGGCGAGGTATTAACCGGAATAAGGATACATTCGACATCCTGCAGCAGATCAGGATTTACCCGAACTCCGTACTTGAACAGTTGATCCATCAAATTGAGGTCTCGCGGAAAAGCCAGAGTTGTTTCACCACGACTCAAACTATCCAAACTTACCTGTACCGGATCGAAAAGCCAAAGCAGGTTTCCGCCGCGCATCACGTATTGGTCGAGGTAGAATTTTTCCTGTTCGCCAAAAGCCTTCGACGGATCGGCAATGATTACCGCCTTTGGTAAGGTATCCATTTGAAAAAGCTGCTCAGCCGTTTTGCTTGTCACTTTAAAATTCTCCGACAAACTTCTCCGTATGTCCCAGGTCTCAGGTTCACCTAATTCGTCCTGCCCCGTTAAGAATGCAACTTCATCTTTCTCTCCCTGAAGCAACTGCTTGATGGCATTCATCAACTCAAACTCTAAGGTTTCAATTGAGTTATTCAAATTTTCCTCCGCCGGAAGTGACGGATTATTTTTCAGCAGATTAACACCAACAACCATATCCCGATAACGGACTACAGCTCCCGGAAAAATTAGTTTCGTTACGGTACCTTCATCTTTATTTTGTCTCAAATCAGTTGGTTGAATACCCAAAGACACCAGCTGATTGAATAAATTATTCCGTTCATCGTTGTTTGCTATATCATAAGGGTCTCTCCGCTCCGACTGAACCCGCTGAGCAGCCCAGGCATCCATATCCTGCACCTTCTCCTCAACTGCTTGTTGCAACTGACGAAAACCGGGAGGCAAATCGCCATCCAGATACAGATCAACTTTGATCGGAGCATCCAGCTTGGATAACAT
>QKCF01000119.1 GCA_003246935.1 Sunxiuqinia sp.
GTCACCTTCTTGGTGAACGGATATTGAAGGGTGTGGTAATTGCCATCAATCAATTTGCCAATTGTAAAATGGATCATGTACTGCGGCTCAATCGGATTGTCGCCGTTTACCAGGACTAATTTTCCGGTTTCAGGCACCGCAGAGATATTTTCAGAAAACTCAGCACGAATCCACTCCCCGTCGTTCCAGAACTCCGGCAATTCAGTCGCAGGGTTCAGGCGAGCAGGAATTCCCAATGCGCGACAAGTAGCAACAAAAAAGAAATTGCGGGATTCCGTATCCGCAACGCGCAGCTTATAAATCGCTGTCGGACTTAAATCGGTGCGCGAGTGCATGTTTGCCATGTCGTCAATCGTAATATTTTGCTTGATCCACTCGGTCAGTTTTTGCGGATCTTTTACAAATTCATCCTTTTGAGCTGCAAAAGATTCCTGCAAGAATTTACGCCAGTTACGCAACATCTCGTTCATTACACGCGGAGCCAGAACATCGTCGATAAAAATATCTTCCGGTAACTTTGTATCGTGAATCGTATTCTGTAAATGTGTGCTTAAAATTGATGTTTTTGTATCGCTAAAATCTTTGTCAGAAATGCCTTTCAACAAATCAAGCACATGCTCGTCTTTTGCATTTTCGCGCAAATAAGCTTCAATTTCCGACCAGTTTCCATAGCTTAAATGGATAGCTTTCACAACCTGCTCCTCTTCCAGTCCCAATTCCTTAGCCAAAGCTTTGCTCCAATCTTCTGATTTGAACGTAGCTGTGTAACAAGTGCGAATTGAATCTTCCAGTGCGAGGCGCGCCTCATTCACACTCTTTTCAGTTGCTGTCAACAGAGTGGTGTCGGTCACAACATGCGGCGGTACAAAGTCGAAATCGAAATGTTGCCCGTCCATGTCTTTATCGCCTAAAACCAGATTCACGGTATCGACCTGTGAAATCGATACTTCACGGTATCGACCTGTGAAATCGATACACGCTTAAAATCGAACTTTTTTCCTTGGCTGGCCCAAACTATGATGTCGCCCAAGCCCAGGGAAAGTGAGGTCTCGCCTTTGCTGTTGGTCATTTGTGTGGCAAGTGGAAAGTACTCGGCATAATTATACAGTTGATATTCAACCTTCGCATCTGCGGCAGGTGTACCGTCAGCATTTTTCACATCAACATACAATCGTTTAACCCGTGCATAATTAGAAGTAACATCCAATTCCGTAAAACGATCTTCGCGATTGATGATGTCTTCAGGTCCGAAATATTTACCGTAAGCCCGTGTGTGCATTAAAATAGCTCTCGTTGAAGGCTCCGTAAACCATCCCATATTCAGACGTGCATCCGGTTCGCAAGCTCCCAAGTATTTCCAAACACCATCGACCCAAACTTCTACCCAGGCGTGATTATCGTCCGAGTGAGCCCAGCGCGGTGTGTAGACCTGGCGTGCAGGAATACCGGCAGCACGTAATGCCGAAACAGTAAAAGTTGACATCTCACCGCATCGCCCGAAAGCTTTGCGAATGGTGCTCAACGGAGCGCTGGTACGGATATCCGTTCCACGGTAAACCACTTTTTCGTGGCACCAGTGGTTGACCTCCAAAGCGGCCTGCTCCATGCTTGTTATATTTTGAACGCGCGCTTTAATCTCATCGTACATCACAATGCGGAATGAATCCAGGTTTTCATTGTTAATACGAACAGGCAATACGAAGTGCAGGAATAAATCTTCCGGGATTGATTTTCCCCAGTTCATGTCTTCGCGGGTTTGCAAACTTTTGCGTGCATTAGCCAGGAAAAAATCACCAGGGATATCGCCCAAATCACTCAAAGGCATGTAGGCATATAAATATTCCATCGCCTGACGCTCATCGCCCGTCAACGGCTGATCGAAAATATCCCACACGTGGATGTTACTGTTGGCAGTCAGTTTTTTCTGAACTTCCAACATGTGACTAATATCTTTTAACTGCTCCGTGTTGCTGATCAATTGATCCTTGTGGCCACAAGAAAAACTAATCAGAACGACAAGAGCTAATATGATCAAGTTTCGAATATTCATTTGGGGTTCAATTAATGTTTTACGAGTTCTTCTGGTAATTTATTCATTTCGCCATCGCCCTGTTTAACTTCGAGGTCCAGCGAGTATCCACCACCGCCGTCGAAGTAGCCAACATAGATTGGGTAATATCCTTTTTTCAGCGCAATTTGGCCGTATTTGATTGTTGGACCGTGGTATCCGTCATGATCAATAACCAGACTGTCTCCAACGAACAGCTGGCTTCCGTCATCAGATGACAGCGAGAAAGTGTAAACGGTCGTTTCCGGAGCGTAAAAATATCCGGACAAAGACAGGGCAAAGAGACCTTGACGCGCTTCTTTCGGGAATTCGACTCCACTCACAACACCTGTGCTTTCCGGTTTCAGATCTTTCATCTGCCCTACCCGACTAATCGCCTTTTCGTAGTATGCGTATTTTAATCCAGGCTCCAATTTCGTTGTATCCACGTCGAACACATCAATCGGATCAGCTTTTTCAAACAAAGCTGTTTTAATCGGACCATGGCGACCATCCTTCATGAAAATGGCAGCCTTCAATGTTGTTGTTGAAGATACGCTGAGTGGCTCGGTGTAAACCGAAGAGTTCGTAGTCGGCTCACTGCCATCAAGCGTATAATGCATCGTTGCGAACGGCCAT
>QKCF01000461.1 GCA_003246935.1 Sunxiuqinia sp.
TGGATTGCAATTGAATTTTTAAGACCATAAATAACCAGATAATATGAAACTAAAATATTTTCCAACGATCATTCTTTCCATCCTTGTTTTGAGTTCGTGCTCAGACTCGTTTCTGGATGAATCGGATCCAAATCAGATTACAACAGCTGAGTTTTGGAAGAGCGCAGACGATATGGAGTCTGCGTTAGCTACAGTTTATAATGCCATTACAGATGATTATAATGGCCATTACGGTACTGTTAACTGGCAATTAATGGAGTCGCGAACAGAAAATTTTATTGAGCGCAATGATGTTCGTGCTCGTTACGAGATTTCAGTCTATCAGAATACATTTAGTAACGACTATGCAGCCAATTTGTATAAAGGTGCTTATGTCGGTATTTTCAGGGCAAACCAAATTATCCAATATGGTGGTGCAATTGAAGGAATTGATACCAACGAACAGAATAAACTTTTGGCCGAGGCCCATTTCCTGCGCGGGTTGAATTATTTCTTTTTGGTAACCGATTTCGGTGCAGTTCCTATAACTACAGCTGTAGCCGAAAGCTCAGATGATTACTTTAAAGAGAAATCAAGTATGGAGCAGGTCTGGAATCAGACCATCAATGATTTTAAAGCAGGAGCCGAGTATTTGCCGGATACAAGAGATGCTTCAGAGAAAGGACGCGCTACTCGTGGTGCTGCTTTGGCTTACTTGGGGCGCTCGTATTTGTACCAAGCTGATTACGACAGCACGATTATCATGCTCGAGCAAATCGTAAATAACGAGGATGATTTTGGTTACGGATTGCAAACGAACTATAGCGAGTTGTTCGATGGCCAGCACGAAAATGGTGTCGAAGGGGTGTTTGAAATTCAATATAGTAACATTGGCGGTACAAGTATTTGGGCCAGCAATGAAGTTGATAAACCACAAACAACCTTTATTGCTCAGGAGTGTGCTCCGGGCGAAGTAGGAGGTTGGTTCGAAATGCAACCATCACAAGTGTTGCTTGATTCATTCCTGGTTGAGCCAACAGCGGACGACGAAGTTGATCCGCGTGCTTTGGCGACTATTGCATGGGATTATCCCGGAAGTATGTACTACCAACTGGACTTTGGGGCAACCTTTGGAGATGAGATTTGGCTGCGTAAAAATCAGAATTGGTGGGATGCGAACGAAGGTGAGTGGAAGTCGGAACTGAACGAGTATGGTATTCGCTATGCCGATGTGCTCTTAATGTTGGCAGAAGCTTATACCATGACCGGAGATGTTGCCCAAGCTGCTCCGCTGGTACAGCGTATCCGGACCCGGTCTAATTTGATCGATATAGAGTCGGAAATGACGCAATATACACAGGATGAGATGATGCAGGAGATTCGTCGTCAACGTAATCTGGAATTTGCTCGCGAAGGACTGCATTTTTATGATTTACGTCGCTGGGGATTATTGGAATCAACAATTAAAAATGCCCAACAATTGGGATATCAGAATTATACGTCAAAATTTGAGTACTATCCAATTCCTGAAAATGAATTGAATAATAACCCGAATATGACACAAAGTGATGCTTGGAAATAGTGTGTGAAGATAATTAAGGTAAAATGGATTTCCATAAAAGGAAGATGTGAGTTTGTTTGTTCGCATCTTCCTTTCTTGTTGTTTAAAGGAGCGTTTTACAATATTAGTCCCGTCTTGAGATTAAGAATAAAAGCCGTTTGTAGTCAGTTGATTATCGAGGCTTTACTCCGGTTATTGCCATTTCTGACGCATGTTTTTTGTTGTTTCGTTGGGGATGACTAATTTTTTGTGTATCAAAAACAGCCCGTTTTAGACTCAAAGGCTATAAAAAATGCTTCAATTGTCAACGAAATATTAAATCTCATGAAACAACGCCCCGGCAAAATAGTCATATTTCAAAATAAATTGCTTTATTTACTTCGTCGTTCATACCGTAATGTATGCATCTTCTAAATAAAGAAGACATAGACGATAAATCCTATCAGGAGCTATCAGCTCAATAAAGGTCTACGTAAATGGCCTGTGATCCAAATCCTTTTGTTTTATGCTGGTCGATTTTTCGACATTCAATTAGATCCTGCTTGGCAGGTACTTCGAGACTGTAACTCTTAATTATCTCCAAAATACCTTTTTATTATCATTCGCCTGGCGGAATCTTACAGTATCCTAATCCATTCGAAACAACACTAAAAAGAAATGCCATGATTGAGAAATTAAAACAAACATTAGTTGAGGACGAGGGGCTCATGCTTAAGCCCTACACTCGCACTGCAGGAAAGCTTACCATTGGCGTCGGCCGCAACATTGAAGATCGCGGCCTCACGGAAGAAGAAGCTATGTTCTTGCTCAGCACCGATATTGAAATCGTACTGCAGGAGCTTGGCAAAAATTTGCCATGGTTCGGATCTGCTCCGGAAGATGTCAGGATGGTCCTGGCAAACATGTGCTTCAACATGGGAATTACCCGCCTGCTTACCTTGCAAACGACTCTCTTACATCTCGAAAGGGGTGAATATCAGGAAGCCTCATCCGAGATAATAAACAGCCACTGGGCTAAGCAAGTTGGTACACGAGCTGAGCGGTTGAGCAGCCTCATTAAAGATCTGGCTTGATTGTGATCATTTCAGGTCTGTTGCTTCTTTGCGGAAGGTCAGTCGCTCATGAGGGGCGCAGAAATCGCGTTGGGCAAAAATCGGTCAAGTCGATTCTGTTTTTAGAAGGCTTGTAGGTCAATACTTGCATGTATTCTCTATTGGCTCGAACGAAAAAGGTCAAGGCACCGAATCCGTTCGGGATGTAAAAAGATAAATCCACATGTAGTCAACTGACTACTGTGGATTTATTTATTACACAGATATTGTTAGATCCAATGAGGAATTATTCATATGCTTTTCTGTAAATCTCCAGTGCTTCTTCTTTTTCTATTTTGCAGAATGCTCCAATGGTTCCCCATTCCGTAGCAGCTATCTCATCATTCTTCTCGGTTATTCCGAATACGTTTCTGGCAATGAAGCGTTTCACCTCTCAGAGCGGGAACAGCAAATCATTATTGACTTGTTTCGCAAAATAAATTATGAGCTGGATCAACCGATCGACAAGCACAGCCGAACCTTAATCACTAATAATATTGAAACGCTGCTGAATTATTGTTTGCGCTTTTACGACCGTCAGTTTATTACCCGCGAAGATTTGAATAAAGGAGTGCTGGGACAGTTTGAAAGATTGTTGAACGATTATTTTGATTCGGATAAGGCTCAAACGCTAGGCTTGCCCACTGTCGGTTATTTTGCTGAAAAACTGAATTTATCGGCCAATTACTTTGGCGATTTAATGAAGAAGCAAACCAGCAAGTCGGCCCAGGATCATCTGCACCTGAAGTTGGTCGACAAAGCCAAAGAAAAGATTTCGATACCGATAAAACCATTAGTCAGGTTGCATACGAATTGGGATTCCAGTATCCGCAACATTTTAGTCGAATGTTTATGAATGAAACCGGCTATTCACCTAATGAATATCGCTCTCGGAATTAATCCACAAATGTGTGTCATCTTATGAAGCGATTGTATCGTATTTATAGCAAGTCAGGTACTCTTGGAAAACTGATAGATTTTAGTTTTACAGACAATTTGTACTTGTGATAAAATTATCATCCGTCAATAAAAGCGAATTGAGATTAAAGCGATTGGGGCAGTGGCCATCCAATTAAAAAAAGACTAACTTCGGCAGAAAAGTTAAAATGTAAAGAATGATAGATAGCTTATTTGATCTTTCGGGCAAAGTAGCCTTGATAACCGGAGGAGGGCATGGTATTGGCATGGCCATTGCAAAAGCAATTGCTCAGGCCGGAGCAAAAGTCTGCGTAAACGGAACATCTGAAGAAAAATTGAGGAAGTCAAAGGCGGAGTTTGCTGAAGAAGGTATTGAGGTTTTCACTTTTGCCTTCGATGTATCAAATGAGCAGAGCGTTGATGACGGAATATCAAAGATCGAAGCGGATGTTGGTTCGGTTGATATTTTGGTGAACAATGCAGGGATCATTAAACGTGTTCCGATTTTGGATTTGCCTGTCGCTGATTTTAAGCAGGTCCTGGATATTGACTTGGTTGGGCCGCTAATCGTTTCCAAACGTGTTGCACCCGCAATGATTGAAAAGCGTGCCGGGAAGATTATTAATATTTGCTCACTGATGAGTGTTTATGGCCGTTATTCTGTATCTGCCTACGCTGCTGCCAAAGGAGGATTGAAATTACTTACGGCAAACATGGCGTGCGAGTGGGCAAAATACAATCTTCAGATTAATGGTATTGGTCCCGGCTATATTGCGACTGCTCAAACTGCTCCAATCCGCGAAGGTGGTCACCCGTTCAACGATTTGGTGATGGCAAGAACTCCGGCCGGTCGCTGGGGAACACCCGAAGATATCGGTTATGCCGCACTTTTTCTTTCGTCGAAAGCCAGTGATTTTGTCAACGGCCACCTCTTGTTCGTGGATGGCGGAATTACTGCCAACTTTGGTTATGTTGCAGGGGAGAACGAGGTACATTAGACTGGATTTTGTCCTTTAAAAGTATGGAACAGTGCTCTGGTATAGGTGTGGCGAAAGCTCAAATTTCTTGTTGCTCATAGGTGGGGGGATTGAAATCAACAACGACGAAGCTGATCTTGTAGATAGCTATACAGGCGTGGGTATGTTTAAAGTGGCTTGACGAAAAGTAGCAGATATCTGTCAGAACATCATGGAAAGATGAAGACTCGTTGAGCATCCTTTGTTGGGTAAGTCTAACCCGAAGCATCCCTGTTTAAGTAAATTATCAATTTCTGTGATGAGGTGAGAAAAAGGTTTTAATGGCCATTCTTCCCTAGTATGTAATGGGAAACCGTCTGAAAAGGCCTTTTTTAGCGGCAAATATTGCTTTAGGCATGAAAGAATGTTGTACAAAACGCTTGTGTTATCAATAAAATTCTATTTTTGATGGAACTTAAAATTAAGCAAATTACGTTATGAAAGAACTTTTAGAAAAAATTGGTGCAGAGATTGCATCTTTCCAGGAAAACTCAAATGCACAATTAGCAAACGGAAACAAAGCAGCTGGTACTCGTGCTCGTAAATCAAGTTTGGAATTAACAAAACTTTTTAAGGAATTCCGTCAGGTTTCGTTAGAGGAATCAAAGAAGTAATTTCTTGTTCTCCCTGCATAAATGATGTATTTATGCAGGGAGAGTCGTTATTCTAAAGCTCTCTGTCTGCAAATTCTTACTGGCTAAAGTGTGAGATTAGCCTTCCAATCTTGAATTCCCTGATATAACCGCCACAATTGAGTGGCAACTGCAATCATCCTCGCGGTATCATCTCTAAGCCGCTTTTTTCTTGTCAATCTGAAATAACGTCATTTTCTGTATCCCATGCCGTTGGGGGTCGTTCATAGCTGGCAGGCGCACGATCTGTTGGAAAAATCCGCAAGTACCCAACAACCTTTTACCTGCATTTGTTGTATATTCGGTGTAAACACTAAAATTATGAAAAGAGTTATGAAGAACAATATTCAAAGAATTGCGCTATTCGTATTGATCGTTTCGGCTTTACAGGCCTGTAAATCGGTTCCGCTGACTGGAAGAAGCCAGCTGAGCTTAATTCCGGAGTCGGAAATGGTATCGATGAGTTTAACGAATTATGATTCCTTTCTAAAAGAAAACAAGCTATCGACCAATAAGCAGCAAACTGAAGTGGTGAAGAAGGTAGGGGCACGAATCGCTGCGGCAGTTGAGAAGTACCTAAAAGATAATGGCTTTGAAAGTTATATTGCAAATTTCAATTGGGAGTTTAATTTGGTGGATAGCGATGTGCCTAACGCATGGTGTATGCCGGGCGGTAAGGTTGTTGTTTACACCGGAATTTTGCCTTATACAAAAGATGAAAACGGGCTGGCAGTTGTGATGGGGCACGAGATTGCTCATGCGGTAGCTCGTCATGGGAACGAGCGGATGAGTCATGCTATGTTGGTTCAAATGGGAGGAGTTGCGCTTTCAACTGCCATTCAGGAAAAGCCGGAAGAAACCCAAAACCTTTATAACATGGCCTATGGAGCAACAACGCAGGTTGGGGTGATGCTGCCTTTCTCCAGAAAACATGAATATGAAGCAGATAAAATGGGGCTGATTTTTATGGCAATTGCCGGTTACGATCCTCGCTCAGCTGTAGCTTTTTGGCAGCGCATGTCGGCAAATAGCGGCGGGACTCCGGAATGGTTGAGCACACACCCTGTTGATTCGAACCGTATAGAAGCATTGCAGAAAATGATGCCCGAAGCTTTAAAATATTACCAAGGACGTTAAAATACACGCATTTTTATTCAAATTTCTGACTTCTGTTTGTTAGCAGGTTTCTACAAATGTCGAAATAATTCATTATTTTTGATGTTAAACTAATACGAACCTAAAACAAACAAGATGGAAGGCTTTGAAAAGAATGATGAATTTAATGAAGAAATAGACGGCAAATTCAGACAGGAAATTTATTCAAAAGCAGTGCGGGCCGGGAAAAGAACTTACTTTTTCGATGTTAAATCTACCCGAAATGATGAATATTATCTAACAATCACCGAAAGTAAAAAACGTTACGAGCAAGATGGTAAGTTTCATTTTGAGAAACATAAAATATTCCTCTATAAAGAAGATTTTGAGAAGTTTGCTGGCGGATTAAGTGAGGTTGTTGATTTCATTAAAGAGAGACAAGCCGGTTTTATAGACGAGCCGGTTGTGCAAGAAGAAGAGGAAACAATGACTTCCAAATCGTATGGAGTAGACGAAGAGGTTGAGTTCGAGGAAGAAGAAGTTGTAAATAACTACACGAATGTAGAATTTGACGATATTTAAAAAATAAACAATGGTATGCAAAGGCTGTCTCTACGAGGCGGCCTTTGTTTTTACAGCTTTTTTCGTAGATGGATTGAAGCATGCAGTGCCCTCTTGCCGCAGTCATCACATTCGAATGGGTATTTCTGTACTTGGGAACTGCTAATTGGTCCTTTGTACTTGTCTCTTCTGTGTAAAACAGTATTTTTGTGCAAAAAACAGAACGATGATACAACGTATTCAAACAGTTTATATCCTTATTTCTGCAATCCTCATTGGTTTGCTG
>QKCF01000337.1 GCA_003246935.1 Sunxiuqinia sp.
GTCAACGATGCTGGTTTTAGCACCATTAGCTTCAATATAACCGGTATCACCAACCTGACCACCAGACTCGCCATAGAACGGAGTCTGATCAAACACCAGGTGATAGAACGTTTTATCTTTTTGTTTTACCTGACGGTAACGAGCGATTTGCACATCTGCCTCAAGTGTCTCGTACCCCAAGAACTTCACTTCGTCGATTTTCTTCAGCTCAACCCAGTCAGTTGCTTCCTGAGCTGCCGCATTACGCGAACGATTCTTCTGCACCTCCATTTCGGCGTCAAACTCAGTACGGTTAACTGTCATGCCGTTTTCACGGGCAATCAGCTCAGTCAAATCCAATGGGAAGCCAAATGTATCATACAATTCGAAAGCGTTTTTACCGGCGATTACATTCTTTCCGGCAGCTTTCAGTTCAGACATCGCATTGTCCAGCAAGCGGATACCTGTTTCCAAAGTACGCAGGAAGCTTTCTTCTTCTTCCTTCATCACTTTTTCAATCAATACCTGTTGTGCTTTCAATTCGGGGAAGGCCTCGCCCATATTATTTTTCAGCACTTCAACTAATTTATAGATGAAGGCTTCGCGGAAATTCAGGAAGGTATAACCGTAACGAACGGCGCGGCGTAGGATGCGACGTATTACGTAACCAGCTTTGTTGTTTGATGGCAACTGTCCATCGGCAATCGCAAACGAGATCGCACGCAAGTGGTCGGCGATTACGCGCATAGCGATGTCTGTTTTATCGCTATCACCATATTTAATGCCGCATAGGGCTGAAATTTCACCAATAATTGTTTGGAAAACGTCGGTATCGTAATTCGACTTTTTACCTTGCAGCACCATACAAAGACGTTCGAACCCCATACCAGTATCAACGTGTTTTGCTGGCAGTTCTTCCAAACGGCCGTCTGCTTTACGGTTAAACTGAATAAATACCAGATTCCAGATCTCAATAACCAGCGGGTTATCTTTATTTACCAACTCAGCCCCTGGAATTTTTGCCCGTTCAGCATCATCACGCAGGTCAACATGGATTTCAGAGCAAGGACCACAAGGACCCGTATCGCCCATTTCCCAAAAGTTATCTTTTTTATTTCCGTGTAACACGCGTTCTACGGGAAGATGTTTCAACCATAAATTTTTGGCTTCTGCATCCAAATCCAGGTTGTCATCTTTGCTTCCTTCAAAAACGGTTGCATACATACGGTCGGCAGGAATTCCCATTTTCTCGTGCAAAAACTCCCAGGCCCAATCAATCGCTTCAGTTTTAAAATAATCACCAAACGACCAGTTACCCAACATCTCGAACATAGTGTGGTGGTACGTATCGTGTCCAACTTCTTCCAAGTCGTTGTGCTTACCACTTACACGCAAACACTTTTGGGTATCGGCCACACGCACCGATTTCGCAGGTTCGTTACCTAAAAAGATATCTTTAAACTGATTCATACCCGCGTTGGTAAACATCAACGTCGGGTCATTTTTCACCACCATCGGGGCCGAATCTACGATTGTATGTTGCTTTGAAATAAAAAAATCCAGAAAAGCTTTCCGAATCGCTTTGGAATTCATTTCCATCGTTTCTGCTAAGTTTTAATATTTGTTAAAAAGCCTTAATTGCTCAGTAAACGAGTGACTTTACTACGGAAAAGAAGTACTTTTGCTGCGTATCAAACCAGCTCGATTTAAAGTCTTGCAAAGTTAGATTATTTACTTAAATTTGTTGCACTTGTCAAAAAGAAATTGGTTTTTCTATGGTAAAAGCTAAATATAAATTCAACGCGGAAACATTAAGCTATGTGAAGGTTGAACACAACTTAAAAGCCAAATTATCCCGCTCTGTCAGCTTGGTGATGAGCATCATTATGATGGTGGTATTTCTACAATTTTACGAAACACCAAAGACCAAAATGCTGAAACGCGAGAACCAGCGCTTGGAAACGCAATACGAGCTGATGTACAAGAACCTGGGAGATGTTGAGAAAGTCTTGACAGACCTTCAGGAACGCGATGATAATTTATACCGGGTTATTTTCGAAGCCGACCCAATTCCGAATTCAGTGCGTAAAGCCGGGTTTGGAGGTATTAATAAATATGCCCAGTTGGAAAGTCTGGATAACTCGGAATTGGTAATTAAGACAGCCCGCAAACTCGATATTATTTCGAAACAAGCATACGTACAATCCAAATCGTACGACGAGTTGGTAAAACTGGCATTGGATAAAGAAAAAATGCTGGCCAGTATTCCTGCTGTTATGCCTGTTTCAAATAAAGACCTGAAACGTACAGCTTCAGGCTGGGGATTCCGCATCGACCCGGTTTATAAAATTCGTCGTTTCCACTACGGCATGGACTTTTCAGCACCAATCGGCACTGAAATTTATGCAGCCGGTGACGGTGTTGTAAAAAAAGTAGAAACATCACGCAGCGGCTATGGTCGTTGGGTTGTTATCGACCATGGTTTTGGGTACGAAACATTGTACGGCCACATGAGCAAATTCAACGTAAAAGTGGGCGACAAAGTAAAACGCGGCAGCGTTATCGGTTATGTGGGCAATGCCGGAAAATCAACCGGGCCACACGTACACTACGAAGTACATAAAAACGGCAAACCGGTTAACCCTCAGTTCTACTACTTCAAGGATTTAACGCCGGAAGAATATGACCGCATGGTCGCTTTATCTTCCAATACCGGACAATCAATGGATTAACCTTTTGATCCGTGCCTTATAAGAAGCCTCAAATAGAAAAAATATACTACACCATTGGCGAAGTTGCGGAGATGTTTAATGTAAACACTTCGCATATTCGTTATTGGGAGAAGGAGTTCGACGTATTGAAGCCTTTCAAAAACAAAAAAGGCAACCGGCTGTTTACCAAGGAAGATTTGGAACAACTGAAGCTAATTCACCACTTGGTGAAAGAAAAAGGCTTGACAATAAAAGGAGCCAAGCAAAAGTTGAAAGACAACAAGGAAGATCACGAACTGGTCGATCGCTTAAAATCAATCCGTCAGCAGTTGATTGACATCAGAGACGAATTAGACTAGCTGGCTTTCCAGAAAATACCAAATCTGAAAACTTGAATCGTGCCGTTTATGCAGATCAGTGAAATAACAAACTATATTGAATCAGTAGCTCCGCTGGCCTATCAGGAGAGTTATGACAATGCCGGGCTTTTGGTCGGAAATCCCCAAGATGAAGTTGAAAAAGCTTTAATTTCCCTTGACGTTACCGAAGCTGTTATTGACGAAGCTATTAGTGGCGGCTTTCAACTGATAATTGCCCACCACCCGCTAATTTTTGGCGGACTAAAAAAGCTGAACGGCAAAAACGATATTGAGCGTTGTGTGCAAAAGGCCATCAAGAACGATATCGCTATTTACGCGGCTCATACCAACCTAGACAGTGTTCATGGCGGAGTAAACAGCAAGATCTCGCAAAAGCTTCAGTTGAAAAATTGTAAGATTTTATCGCCGTCCAAGGGACAACTGAGAAAGCTAGTAACCTTTATTCCAACCGAACAGGCTGACGCTGTGAAGCAAGCTATTTTCGAAGCGGGTGCCGGTAGCATTGGAAACTACGACTCGTGCGGATACAGTTTAAACGGCACAGGTAGCTTTCGTGGGAACGACTCGACCAATCCATTTGTTGGACAGCCGGGTGAGTTACATTATGAGGCAGAAGTTCGTTTCGAGACAGTTTTCCCAGCAACAAAACAGCGAGCGGTAGTCTCTGCATTACTTAAATCGCACCCATACGAAGAAGTTGCCTATGACATTTATCCGCTGGATAATGAATTAGAACAGGTCGGGGCGGGTATGGTCGGTGAATTAGAAACTCCAATATCGGAGCTTGAGTTTCTTCAATTTGTCAAAAAGCAATTTAAATGCGAAGTCATTCGCTACAGCCCCTTACAGGGACGAAAAGTGAAAAAAGTGGCGATTTGCGGCGGAGCAGGAAGCTTTCTGATTCGTCAGGCAATTAGCTCGGGTGCAGATATTTTTATTACCGGAGACATGAAATACCACCAGTTTTTCGAAGCTGAAGGGAAAATTATCATTGCCGATATTGGTCACTTCGAGAGTGAGCAATTCACTAAAGAAGTTTTTTATGAATTACTTACAAAAAAATTCCCTAAATTTGCCGTTCGTTTATCGGCTGTGAATACAAACCCGATTAACTATCTGATTTAAAAAGAACAAAACACAGTATCGCGAAGAAGACAAGACCGTGCCAATCAGTGAGAAGCTGAAAGCACTTTTCGAATTACAAACTGTTGCCTCTGACATCGATAAAATTAAAATCTTACGTGGTGAGCTTCCTTTGGAAGTGCAAGATCTGGAAGATGACATCACTGGTTTAAAAACCCGTATCAGTAATTTTGAGGATGACGTTCAAAACCTGGAAACATCAACCCAAAACCGCAAAGCTGCAATTAAAGAATCAGAAGCTCTGATCGCGAAATACACAGAACAACAAAACAACGTTCGCAACAACCGCGAATACGACTCGTTGAGTAAAGAGATTGAATTCCAAAAATTGGAAATTGAATTGTCTGAAAAACGAATTAAAGAGTTCACAGCTGAAATGAAATCGAAAAAAGAAACGATTGAAAGTTCTAAAAAACAGCTGTCAGAACGCGAAGAAGACCTTGACCGCAAGAAAAAAGAATTGGACGAAATTACTGCAGAAACAAAAATCGAGGAAGAAAAACTGAAAAGCAAAGGTGAGAAAATCGAAAGCATGATCGAACCTCGCTTATTGACTGCCTTCAAACGTATCCGTAAAAATGCCCGCAACGGCTTGGCTGTTGTAACAGTACAACGTGATGCTTGTGGTGGTTGCTTCAACAAAATCCCGCCTCAACGTCAAATGGATATTGCCAACCGCAAAAAAATTATTGTATGCGAATACTGTGGTCGCATCTTGGTTGACAAAGACATCATGGATGTTGAAGTTGGTGCTGAAGATTAAATTTCCCGAAATTAGATGATATATAAGAGGCTGTCCCCAGGGACAGCCTCTTTGCTTTATAACCGTTCTGAAAAAATCTCATCAACGCCTCGAAAAAAGGGTTCTAAAAACCTGCATCATTCAACAGAATAAGCTTAATGTATTCTTTCAAAAAGTAAGCACAACGCTTATCTTTGTCCTATCAAAATCGGTCTGTAGCTCAGTTGGTAGAGCAGCTGACTCTTAATCAGCGGGTCCAGGGTTCGAATCCCTGCAGATCGACAAAACTTCAAAAACACAAAGAGCACTATTAATAACTCCGTGGTTCCTTGCTCTCAGCATCCTCATTCCAAACCGCATTTTTCAAACTTGGTTTATCTTCGACTGCTCGATTATACCATTCCTGTGGGTAACCGGCTGTTTGTCCTGATCCACGTTCGTCGTTAATGTAGCCGTCGATATATTTCATGACCAGAAACTGCCCCAACTCCCGCCATTTTGCTACTACATTATTTGCGGTAGAAGTACAGTAATTGGTCAGCGATGCGATTGCTTTTGCAGGATCACTTTCATAGATCTTCAACGCAGCCTTCTCAACAGAATCTTGTTTCGCGAACGCTTGTTCCTCCAATTGCTTTTGTACCGGCAGAACATCTTTAATCATGTAACTATACTTCAAATTGATGTAATTCGAAACAAAATTGAAGGCCCACCAAGCCGCCTCCCAAGAGAACTTACCCTGATCGCCATGAGCATAAGCTTTCGGAATTTCGCTGATAGCCGGATAAAAAGGTGTATAACAGTTTGTAAAAGTATCGTCCGGAGAATACCACATAACTCCGCCAATTGCGTCAGGCAACCAGGCACGGCTTTGACTAATAAAAGAGAAAGCTGTATTCACATTCGAGATTGGACGTTCCCAAGCACAATCTCCTCCATTCACTTTAAACGTCAGCGGACGATCTCTGTTCGGTGTTCCGTAAGGACCAGCCTCCAAACCTTTCGTCATATCCCAAGGGGTATCCTCATAATGATCTCGTACCAAAGCGGCCAACTCTGCTACTCCAATTTTATAATCAGGCTTAATAAAAAGAGGGTAAGGTTTTGCACCGGTCACGCCACGATGATAGTAGGGCGAGAAGTTTTGCGAAGGAGCTGCCCGGTGAAAAATACTCCAGACGCGCGATTCGCAATAGCGCAAACTCGCAGGCGTAGCCGGACAATAAACATCATTGAAACGGAATGGTTCTCCCGACTTTGGATCGTAGTAGCCTCTTTCAACAGCAAGAGAGATCACATTATCCGAGTATATGCAGTTCTCCGGATCATCCAGAGGAAACTCGCCAATCCGAGAATGGTTAGCATGTGCTGAAATCATGCCATCGGGTACTTTGCGGGCTACCCAAACAGCACCTTTTTTATCTGCCCCTGCACCAATCATTTCCAAAATCCACGCTTCGTTCTTATCTGCAATAGAAAAGGACTCGCCTTCACTTCCGTAACCATACTCGTCAACCAAAGAGGTCATCACCTGAATAGCTTCGCGTGCAGACGCGGCCCGATCCAAAGCCAGCTCCATCAGGTGCCAATATTTCAAAAAAATGTCGTGATTCCACAATTCCTCACGTCCGGTAAAAGTTGTTTCGCCAATAGCCACTTGCTTTTCATTCATTTGAAAACCAATCCGGCCATAAGTATGAGGCACTTGTTTTACTTTTCCGTTTCCCACGTTCAACCACTCGCCTTCTGCGTGATCCACAGCCGGATATTTCTGCAGCTGCTGAATCCATTCCCCGTCATTCAAATACACAATCATCGCCGATCCGTCCTTTGATGCCCCAGGACTAACCAAAATATTCGTGCATGCCCACGCAGACACCGATCCGGCAATCCAAATTACCAGTGATCCCAAAATTGTTTTAAACATTGTTTCCTGTTTTCGTTGTTCTAATAATGTCGCCAAGCAAGATAGTCATATTCCCAAAACTTGCGAAAATTCTTAAAATACCACCAGACAATCCTAATCATTTCTTTGCACACAATCGTTATCTACAACTACTCCAACACCCCTACTTTTTAATAAACTCGCACCAAACATAGCCTCATTAAACTATGAGTCAATCAATTCCGAAAGTCAAATTGACAAATATCAGCACAAAAAACCAGACAAATTTCAAACGATTCCGTAAAACCCAAGGTTGAGCATTTTACCAATAATTTGAGCGCGCATGTCCGAAGTGGATGAAATAAGAAATGAACTCAATTCAATCAAAATCCGATTAGCACAGATTGAAAAAGCCTTAGGTCTCAAAACCGTGAAAGAAAGGGCACACGTAAATGCTGATGAATCTACCGGTGATTCAGAATTTGAGTTAGATCTTTCATTTGCTGAAAAAGGAAACGTTGAATCGCGTATTGGAGAGTATGGACTAGCCTGGCTGGGAAATATCGTACTTCTTTTGGGAATTAGTTTTTTAGTACAATATCTGAAAAATCCGTTAATCTCGGCGATTGTTGGCTTTGCATCAGTCGGGCTAATCTACGGCGCTTCTTATTACAGTCGGAAATCATTCGGTTACCTCTCCAGGCTATTTGCTTACTGCGGCCATCTTTTACTTTTCTACATCACTTTGCAGTTACACTTTTTTACTGAATCACCTTTAATTGAGAGCAAAATAGCAGCAACTGCCTTATTATTGATCGTTGTTTGTTTCCAGACCTATTGGGCAACGAAACAACAGAAAACAACACTGGCTTTTTTGGCAATGCTCATGTTGCTGGTTACCGGAATCGTTACAGGCTCGAATGCATTTGCTGCATTTATAACCATGGTGTCATCAATTATTGTTGTTTACGTTTATATCCGGTTCGGATGGCTAAAACTTGCACTTGCATTCATCTTCATTATCTACCTGGCACATTCGAACTGGTTGCTCAATAATCCTATCACTGGCAATCCGCTCGATTTAACCGATTCTCCGGGAATAAGCTACCTCAACTTTCTGGCCAGTGCTATTGTCTTTTCTTTATTGGCCATTGTAACACCCAAAGAAACAACATCACGGGAATTACTGATTGCCTCTGTTGTTTGGAATGGATTGAACTTCTCAACCGTCCTTGCCTTTTCAACATTGCTCTATTTCAGGAACTCCTACATTCTATTGTTTTCCTTTATCGCTGCTTTTTGCTTAGCCTATTCCATCATACTACAGAAGCGAACAGAGATCAAGATTTTCGCATCGATGTACGCCATTTACAGTTTCGTTGCCATGAGTGTCGCTTTCTACGGGTTGTTTCTTCTCCCCAAAGCCTACACGCTATTATCAATCCAAAGTTTACTGGTTGTTTCGATGGCACTCTGGTTCCGATCGCGTTTTATTGTGGTTATCAACACGCTTCTGTTTTTATTGCTACTCGCACTCTATTTAAATGACGAACAAAGTTACAATGGCACCAACTTTTCGTTCATGCTTATTGCTTTCTTCAGCGCACGAATTATCAATTGGAAAAAAGACCGGCTACGGTTGAAAACAGAGCTGATTAGAAATGTATACCTGCTCGCCGGATGGATCATGACCCTTATTTCATTCTACCATGTAGTTCCCAATGCGTGGATTACGGCATCCTGGATTTTCGCCGCAATTTTATTCTTTGCAACCAGCCTTTTGCTCAAAAATATAAAATACCGATGGCTCGCCATTGCATCCGTAATTGCCTCAGCCTACAAGCTGATCTTTGTCGATTTCGCCAATATCGATATTGTTTTCCGCATCCTGCTCTTCATGGCTTTGGCAGTAGTTTCCATCGGTGCATCCATTTTATACACCAAATTTTACAAATCGAAAAAAAACGAACCCTAAACTATGAACCTGATCTACAACCATATTCCCGATCGCTGTTGCTCGCCACAACGAAAGCAAAAGTCGCCTCACCCCCTTCTTTTAAGATCGATATTTTTAATTATCGTACTGGTAATCGCGGCGTGTCATACAAGGGAAAAAAGATACAACCAACACGTTCTCCCTGCTGAAGCACCAACATCACCTGAACAGACTGAAGAATTCGCCGTCGAAGCTCCTCCTTTCACCGAAGGTATTTTCCCTTGTTCAGACTGTCACAACGAACTGGAACCGAATCCCACAAGGCGCGAGCTGGACTGGCACGAAGAAGTTACCTCAATCTTTGATCATGACAAGGAAAACCGCTGGTGCCTCGACTGCCACGATCTCAACAACCGGGACTCTCTGCGCTTAGCCAGCGGAAAGCTTCTAAGTTTTGAAGAATCGTACAAACTCTGCGGCCAGTGCCATGGCGAAAAACTGCGCGATTGGCGAGTAGGCGTTCATGGTAAAAGAACCGGCCAATGGAACGGTCAAAAACACTATTTGTTATGCGTGCATTGCCATAATCCGCATGCCCCCAAATTTGAACCCTTGACTCCGGAACCACCTCCGCTTCCGCAAAAGATATCGAAATAAATTGCTGAAATCAGAACTATGAAAAAAGATAATTCCAGAAGATCATTCTTAAAGAACATTGCTTTAGCTGCGGGTTCTGCGATCGCACTTTCGAGTTGCGACATGAAAGCAATTGATAATTTCTTGCAGAAAAACTTCCGCACCTTATCCAAGGACGAAGTCGACGATATTATTGCCAGTCTGCAACAAGAATACAAAGAGAAATATGGCAAAGAATTCACTGTTTCTGCGAAACCTGCAACCGACGGAATTCTGTTTGGCTATGCACTAGACCTGTCGCGTTGCATTGGTTGCCGGAGATGCGTGTATGCCTGCGTGGAAGAAAATAACCAGTCGCGCGATCCACAAATTCATTGGATACAGGTACTTCAAATGGAAAAAGAAAAAGGAATTGACTTTGCTGATTCCAATATTCACTACAATCCTGAAAAGGTTCCCGAGGAAGGCCATTTCTATTTACCTGTTCAGTGTCAGCAATGCCGAAACCCGCAGTGCACCACCGTTTGCCCGGTCAAGGCAACCTGGCAGGAACCCGACGGAATTGTGGTAGTCGATTACAACTGGTGCATCGGTTGCCGCTATTGTATGGCTGCTTGCCCCTACGGTGCGCGACATTTCAACTGGGCTGAGCCTTCAGTACCGGACGACGAGCTAAACACAAACGTGCATTATTTGGGGAACCGTCCGCGCATGAAGGGGGTTGTTGAAAAATGTACCTTCTGCATCCAGCGAGTTCGGGAAGGAAGGTATCCTGCATGTGTAGAAGTTTGCCCCGTTGGAGCCAGAAAATTCGGCAACCTGCTTGATCCGGAAAGTGAGATCAGGTATATCCTGGAAAATAAACGGGTTCTGGTGTTGAAACAAGAACTGAATACGCAACCAAAATTTTACTACTTCTTCGGAGTATAACCATCTATCCAATTTAACGACACTAAATCGAGATCCATGAAACTGACACAATTTCCACGAAGCATCCTCCCAATTCTTTCAAAGGGAAATAGCGGCTATTACGCGTGGCTCCTCTTTTTACTGCTGATCATGATTTGGGGCGCCAGTGGCTATGCCAAACAACTCAACAACGGCTTAATAACCACCAACATGCGCGATTCGGTTTCATGGGCGTTTTATATCGGCAACTTTACGTTCCTGGTTGGAATTGCTGCCGCTGCTGTGATGTTGGTCATTCCTGCCTACATTTACAACTGGAAACCAATTAAAGAGATTGTCATATTCGGCGAACTGCTAGCAATTTGTGCGGTCGTTATGAGCATTGGATTTATAGTCGTAGATATTGGCAACCCATTTCGCTTTTGGCACATGCTCCCCGGAATTGGCACCATGAATTTCCCCTCATCCATGCTATCTTGGGACTTCTTTGTTTTACTCACCTACCTTACCATAAACCTTGTGGTAGTCACCCACTTGTTACACCGTATTTTCATCAAAAAAGATTACAATAAAAAACTGGTCCTAACCTTGGTCTTCATCAGCATACCGATGGCTGTAGCCATTCATACGGTAACAGCTTTCCTTTATAATGCAATACCCGCCCGGCCATTTTGGAACAGTGCTCTGCTTGCACCAAGATTTTTGGCCTCTGCATTTTGTTCCGGACCGGCGATCTTACTCATCTTGTTCCAACTTCTTCGTAAGTTTACCCACTTCGAGATTAAGGATGAAGCAATCTGGACCATTGCCGAATTGATGGTCTATGCCATGTTTATCTACTTATTCTTCTCTGTTGCATTCTACAGTGGAACCGAACATCTTCTTTACTGGCAGTATTTGCTGTTTGGAATCGGTGATAACAAAGAGCTCGTGCCTTACAGCTGGGCTTCCATTATTATGGGCTGCATTGCCTTTGTCCTCTTCCTGATTCCTAAAACACGAAAGAACTTTACAACGCTCAACATCGGAGCAGTTCTGATTTATGCCAGCGTATACGTTGAAAAAGGAATTGCACTAATCATACCTGGCTTCACCCCCGATGTACTCGGTCAGATCTATGTGTACACGCCGTCGATGATCGAGATCCGAACAGCC
>QKCF01000061.1 GCA_003246935.1 Sunxiuqinia sp.
GCTAACGAGTTAGCTTTAAATTCCAAAGCAGAAGCTTTGTTTGCATCAGCAGCGATCGCTTTGTCGAAATATTTTACGGCAGCGTCGTATTTCTCAGCTTGCATGGCTGCAAAACCAATATTAAAGTTGATTGCTTCGTCAACTTGTACATCGCCCAAATTATTCATCGCTTTATCATACAATTCGAAAGCCTTGGCATAATCTTTCGCAGTTAATGCGTCATTCCCTTGATTAATCAATTCTGCTGCATCCTGCGCAAATACGGTAAAAGCCCCCAACAAGAATACAACTCCTAATAAAATACGTTTCATAAACAACTCTTTTTTAGATATTTAAGATTACTTTACATTTGATATTTTTCTGATTTTTTTAGCTTGATTCCCAAAAATAGCAATAATGATTAAAAAATCTAAGTTAAAATTCCCTAAGAGGGGCATTTTAGGAAATAAAAAAGGAAGATTCCGCAAATTCGGAACCTTCCCGGAAAAACTATTTAACGAAAATTGAAGCCTTATTCTTTCGTAATCTTACCGATACCATCAACAGATTGATCTACTTTCGGATCGCCGGAATAGCTGATTTTCCCCATACCTTCCAAGTGTGCACTCAGGTATTCATTAACATGTAAGGATGCAAAGCCGACCCCTTCTATCCGAATAAGCGCTGAGTCGGTTTCAAAGTCAGAAGCTTTCAGATAAGCTGCGCCGAATAAATCAGAGGAAAGCTCTTTACTAACTCCCTCCAATTGGAACACAACACCACCTTCACCTCGCAAGTCAACTTTGCTGGCTTTCATCTTCAGCTTTACGTTGGCTCCTCCTTCTACCCGAATTTCCAGGTTTTGAAGATCGAGGTAACCATCGGTTTTGATCGTGGCACCTCCTTCAATCCGAATTTTACTCAAATCCCGGAAACGAAGAACGACCTCAGGACTGCTCAGGCTGAACTTATCACGCGATAACTCCAACCAACCAGACTCGGGATCACTGTTAACATCTACTGTGTTCAGCGTCTCCTTCAGTCCTCGAATATTTATCCCCGGCTGATCGTCCTGTTCCAATAAAATTGTGAAACTACCCTTCACATAGATCTTATCGAACTCAGACACAGCTATCGTCTTTTCTTCTTCATCTTTCACCTGTGCATAATGACAAGCTGAAAATGAAAATCCACCAATAAGAAAGAGTAATATAGAAGTGACCAGTCGCATATGCATTTGAATTATACGCCAAATGTAGGTTGAAATATGCCGTACCGATACAGCAAATCGATTAATATCCGATTTTTAAAGGTAAACAGAGAAAGGCCGATTCACCAGCCTTAGGATTTCGACAAATAATCGCGAATCAGGATTTTGAAATAGGCTAAAAGATAGACAACGGAGAGTACAATAATACCAAACACCACCCAATCCACAGCTTTTGCATCCATTGGCAATCCTGCAGTCATATAACGAAGAACCGGTAAGAAAATGAACAGCAAAAACAGTAGCATCACCATTTGATGACGTTTGCGACGCACTGCAAGAAAAGCGATGATGGCCCACACGATGGCAATACCTCCGTAAACCAACGCCAATGAAGGATAACCATCAGAAAAACTCATGGCCGCTGTTATAAGAGGAATTAACGCAATAAAGTAGAGCAAACGTTGAATACTTTTTATCAGTTTGAAAGCTTTCTCCGGACTCGAAAAGCCAGGGAAGATTCCCGCCTTTGGATGACCTGGCTGGCTTGTGGCCTCGGCAACTTCCAGCCCCCTTTCCTCGGCAACTTCCCGGGCAGCTTCAACAGCCACATCCTGATAATCCTTCGGATGATTCAGAACGGCCAACAATTCACTGTCGGTATATTTCTGGTAACGATCAATTAATTCAGCTTTTCCGGGAAATTCCATAACAAGTATTTTTCGTAAAAATAAGGGTTTAAAACTTATTAACGATTAGAGTGATCATGATTTTATACCTTTGAACAAAGCGTAAGAAAACCAAACAAAGTTTTAAACGATGAACAATTTTACATTTCAAAATCCCGTGAAGATTCTTTTCGGGAAAGGGCAAATCGCAAAAATTAGTGATCAACTTCCGGCTGACAGTAAAATCTTGCTGACATATGGCGGAGGAAGTATTTTTAAGAATGGCATTTACGACCAGGTAAAAGAGGCCGTCAAAGGCTTTCAGATTTTGGAATTTGGAGGCATTGAGGCGAATCCCAAGTACGAGACACTAATGAAAGCTGTTGCGATCTGTAAAGAAGAAAAAATCGACTTCCTGTTGGCTGTTGGCGGTGGCTCTGTTATCGACGGAACAAAGTTTATTGCAGCTGCAGTTTGTTTTGACGAAGCAGATCCCTGGCATATTCTTGCCAAACATGCAAAAATTACCAAGGCTTTGCCGCTTGGCACTGTGCTGACACTTCCGGCAACCGGCTCCGAAATGAATGCAGGCTCAGTGGTGTCACGAATTGAGACGCAGGAAAAGCTGGCTTTCGGATCGCCTTTGGTTATGCCGCAATTCTCGGTACTCGACCCGGAGGTTATTTTCTCGCTTCCTGACCGCCAGGTTGCCAATGGTGTTGTTGATGCGTTTGTACACGTCATGGAGCAATACCTCACCTATCCGGTTAATGCACCATTACAGGATCGGATGGCCGAAGGTATTTTACATACCTTGATTGAAGAAGGGCCAAAAGTTCTGGCCAACCGGACCGACTATGACTCAGCCGCGAACTTTATGTGGAGTGCAACCATGGCCTTAAATGGTTTGATTGCAGTTGGCGTGCCACAGGATTGGGGCACACACATGATTGGTCATGAACTCACCGCTTACCATGGCATTGACCACGCTCAAACGCTGGCCATTGTTTTACCGGGCATGATGGACTTAAAACGACAAAGTAAAGAAGCAAAAATATTGCAATACGGAGAACGAATTTGGGGAATCACAGCGGGAACAACGGACGAACGGATTGACTCAGCCATTGCAAAAACAGTGGAATTCTTCGAATTAATGGGAATAAAAACCAAGCTCCCGGATTACGGTGTTCCGGCTGAAACGATCGCAAAAATTGCAGATCGTTTTGAGCAACGGGGTTTTAAAGTTGGAGAGCATGCCGACATTGGCCCTGAAGAAATCACAGAAATTCTACAATCACGATTATAAGACGATTGACAAAAAAATAAATGAGAAGCGGTGAAAGTGAATGTTTTCATCGCTTTTTTTCTGCCAATAATTTATAACAAAAGACAATTTAGTGGACTATGTAAAACGACACACTTTCTCTTTAGTGTACCAACAAACATCCCCTCCCCATATATTATCTCCTACTCCATCAATTATCCACGTAAATTTATCATATAACATTCTTTTACATTCTGACTAAATTTTTATATTTATTGTAACCAAAACCTTCTGGATGAAAAAGAAAAATACAGAAAGAGAATCTTTTGATATAAAAGTCATGAAATTCATATCCAACCATATCAGCTACATATATGCTTTGGCACTGGTCTTTTCAATTATAATTCTATATAAACTGTTTGATATTAGAGTAAATACAGCAGGTGATGATTCTGCATATATTTTACGTGCATACGAGCTATTGCATAAAGGAACTTATCCAAGTTGGCAGGGGCCTCTTTACCCAATAATATTGACTCCATTTATCTTATTATTTGGTGTTTCGGTCCCCCTTCTGAAGATTACGTCGTCGATCTTCTTACTTCTGTCATTCTACTTATTGTTTAAAGCATTAAAATACAGAGTTGGCGATTTTCTATTGATCTTTACACTCTTTGCAATTTCTCTGAATTCTTATATAATCTATTATGGGTATTTCACATTTAGTGAAGCCTTTTACATGTTTATTCAGGCCTCGCTATTTCTGTTCCTATTCAAAGTAATAAGCGACAAATCAAATTCGAGACCAAGGGTATTGATAATAATAGGACTACTAGCATATTTGCTATACATGTCCCGAACTATAGGAATTGCAGGGATACTAGCTATTACTTTCTACTTCGCCACTCAAAAGAATCTTAGAGAATTAGGAATAACTATTGCTTCTTTTACCGGAGCATACGGTTTATTTACACTTATAAAAAAGGTTATTTGGGGAACAGGAGTAGCTCAATTTTCAGGGCAACTGACGACCCTTTTACAAAAAAACCCTTACAATCCAGCCAAGGGGAGCGAAGACATAATAGGGATACTAGGACGTTTGGTGGATAATTCCAATCTTTACATTTCAAAACACCTATACCGTTTCTTGAGCTTAAGAGTCCCTACAGCACACACGATAGAACCAGTTCTTACCATCGCCTTATATCTAGTCTTAGTGGTCGGATTTATATATTCTATTAGGAAAAACAAATTTCTTCTTTTCCTCTTTATATATGCTGGTGCATTTTGCATGATAACATTTATTTCTCTGCAAAAAATGTGGGATCAGGAGCGACTCATTGTCCCAATTTTCCCTGTGATTACTCTGCTACTTGCTTATAGCTTAATTTCCATCTTTGAACTCAGATGGACAAAGAAACTCCGCTTTGTACCTTATGTCTTCTTAACCTTAGTACTCGTTCTAGTATTGAGAACCTCTGCTGACAAGATAAGTCAAAGTCATTACGTGCACTCAGAAAGTCTAAAGGGCAACCAGTTTTTTGGTTTTACGCCCGATTGGACGAATTATTTACTAATGAGTGAATATGCTGGAAAAACAACCGGAGATGATGTTGTTGCTTGCAGAAAGCCAACGAATTCTTTCATTTATGGTGGAAAAATATTCAAAGGGATATACTCAGTACCAATCAACAATATAGATTCTGTTTTTATCCCGGGTAAAACATATTATGCAGTAATGTTCAACGACAAAAACGCAAATTTTTTCAGAAGGCAAATGATCAAAGCAATCTTCTCTGGTGACACAGAAAGTCAGAATTTTGAATCAAAAAAGGCTTATTATTTATTTGAATTAGACCAAGATATTTCAAATAAAAATATGCAATCTTATAAAATTGATAAACTAATTCTTGAGCAATCGTTTTCGAATCTATCTATTTTTTCTCCAGACCAACTGCTAAATGCATTAAAGAAAGATAACACGAAATATATCATATTAGCCAGTTTGAGAAAAAACCCTCAAAAAAAAGATGGGAAAACTATTGATACAATACGGAGATATATTCAGATTATTTCTACAAAATACCCACATTTTCTATCCCAAATACATGAAATTGGGAAGGATGAAAAAGCTTATCTGTACCAAATAAATTACTAATCATTATCTACTACATTAATCATATGGAAACGCATACACTTGGAAAAGAAGACTATCAACACTTTTTTGAAAAAGCTGCTGTTGATCGTATTAGATACAGACATGGAAAAAGATATTATTGGGATAGTATCACAAGCTATTGTGATTTCTTTATAGATCCAACCTCTTCCGTTCTGGAAATTGGATGTGGAACGGGAGAATTAATTGCCAATATAAAAGGGCAAAAAAAGGTAGGAATAGACTTTAGCCTTAGGATGATTGAAGAGGCTCGAAAACAATTTCCGGAGACCGAATTTATCTACTGCCCTGCTGAAGACATTAACATAAAGAGAAAGTTCGATGTAATTATCCTGTCAAACCTAATCGGTTATCTCGAAGATATACAGTTGGTTTTTCAGCGTCTCCATTCTGTATGCCATAGCGATACAAAGATTATTATTACCTATTTCAATCACCTATGGGAATCTCCAATAAAATTGGCAGAACTCATTGGCCTCAAAAAAAAAGAACCTCGGCAGAGTTGGATCTCCCAAAAAGATTTGACCAATTTATTACACCTCGCCGATTATGAGGTATACCGACAAAATTCGTCTATGCTTATTCCCTACTACATTCCACTCTTGTCGTCGTTCTTCAATAAATTTATTTCCAGATTACCACTCATAAACGCCCTAGCGTTAAACCAATATACTTTCGCGCGTCAACAAATAGTAACAAACGATGAAGAGGTTGCTGAAAAATATTCAACTACAATTGTGATTCCCGCAAGAAATGAGAGCGGTAACATTGAAAACGCGATAAAGCGAATCCCCAGATTCGGCAAATACACTGAAATAATTTTTGTTGAGGGTAATTCGACTGATGACACATGGGAACAGATTCTGAAAGTTCAGGAAAAATACAAAAACACTCATTGTATAAAAAGCCTGAAACAACCGGGAAAGGGCAAAGGTGACGCCGTCCGTGCCGGCTATGAAATTGCTACTGGTGATATATTAATGATTCTGGATGCAGACCTAACCGTTCCGCCAGAGCAGTTACCCAAATTTTATGATGCCTTAGCACGCAAAAAGGGAGATTTTATCAATGGAACTCGGCTTATCTATCCCCTTGAAAAAAACTCAATGCGCTTTTTAAACACATTGGGAAATAAGTTTTTCAGTATGGCATTTAGCTGGTTAATGGAACAACCTATAAAAGATACGCTTTGTGGAACAAAAGTGATGTTCCGAAAAGACTATCTAAAACTCACTATCAATAGAAGCTATTTTGGGAACTTTGATCCTTTCGGAGATTTTGATTTACTCTTTGGTGCCTTCAAGTTAAATCTTAAAATTACCGACATGCCCATCCGCTATCAAGAACGAACATATGGAGATACCAACATTTCGAGATTTAGCCATGGTTTGCTTTTACTGAAAATGTGGACTTTTGCTCTTTTCAAAATCAAGTTTAAATAACACCTGTTTTCATCTACTGCAACAACTCCCGGGCAGTTTTACGGGCAGTATCCGATGCATTGGCGCCACTCAACATTTGAGCCAGCTCTTCGATGCGTTCATCAGCTCCCAATTGGCGGATAGAGGTATAGGTACGTTCCTCTTCGTCGTACTTATAAACCTTGAAGTGATGTTCGCCCTTACCTGCAATTTGCGGCAAGTGGGTAATGTTAATGATCTGCACATTCGACGACATCTCTTTCAGTATTGTTCCCATCTTAAGGGCAACCTCGCCCGAAATACCGGTATCAATTTCATCAAAAATGATTGTCGGCAGCGACTTGCTGTTTGCAATCAGTGTTTTCAATGCCAACATCACGCGCGAAATCTCACCACCCGAGGCAATCTTG